>JBDRPR010000637.1:0-3978 GCA_043826845.1 Bacteroidota bacterium | reverse complement strand
AAGACTGTAAGATAAATTGGCAGTTTACGAATAATAAAGCTCGAATTAAACTTAAAAGACTTTATCCGTCAATTCATGCTTAACATAACACTAGGTGTTGTGTTTTTAATCATACTGGTAACATCCATCTCATCCTCATTGTAAAAGAAATAACTACCCTTTTCTTCGCGGATTATGTTACCCTCCCGAAGTTTTTCCAGTACTTCTTCAATTTTGTTTTTCAATTTCAGTTTGTTTTCGTCAGCATCAGTCATCATCAGTACTATCAGATTATCAATATTGGATGGAAATGTAACCCTAATAGCATCTGATAAATTTGAAACCATAAACAGGACTTTTACCACTCTTGCTGCGAATTCATCATTCCTGACATAAGGAAACTCAAAGGCATTTTGAATCGCACGTCGTCCCCTTTGAGTAAGGTTAGTATTAAATTGTTCATTGAAAAAAGCATCAAAAGGGATAAACGTACCGACTTCTTTGTGTGCGTTTTTCTTGGCTGTAAAATGCGTAATCCCCAAGACCGATCGTTCATTGTCCTTAACTTCTTTTATAACGTACTGTTTATTTTGAAATGCATCGAACACATGAGCAATAAGCTTAAACTGATAAGGCACAAATGGGTACGACAATTCAAAATCAGACTGAGAAAGAAATCCCTTATATAACTCATGTTGAATTTTAAATTGATTTTCAATAGCATCTTTTTGTGAGTTATAAAGTTTGGTAACGGCTTTTAGTCCATCGGAATTTTTATCCAAGACCCTTTTTTGTGTAATATATGAAGGGTCAGTACTGTCTAACGAAATCCTTGTTTCGAAACGTCCCAAAATTTTTCCAAATTTTTCATCGTTTTTAGTAATCCCGGTATCAGAAGCCACATCTTCAAGCACCTGTTGTGCCGTACAGGCAACCCAAACTTTTTTATGGCATTTATCGCTGAGATTGGACACTATTTCCTGTAAGTTGAGCAAAAGACTTTCATCTTTACCTATGTATTGTGACACTTCATCAACAAGAAAAACCATTCGGTAATTATCATCTTTTCCGACAAGGTATTCATTGAGTTCTTTTGACAGATGATTCAACGTTATCCTATATGTCTCCTGATTGGACAATTTGTTATGTAATGATGTTATATCCATATCAGGTACTAACTTTTTGGCTAAGTTCAGAATTGTGGATAATTCATAGGATGCGATATTGGCGGCATTGGTGTTCCAATCGTGCTCGAATTCTTTCAATAACCTTTTTTTAAATTCATCCAGTACCCCTTTTTCATCAAGATATTTTTCAAATAAAATAGCCAATGGTATATCCTCGGAATTGTAGCCTCTGAAACGATTAAACATACTTAAAAAAATACGTGTCAGACGCTCCCCACTGCCATCATCGGTTTCATCTTCCACGTTAAAAAGTATGTCTTCAATTTTATTTTGATTGTACCATTTCTGAAGCAGTTTAACATTGTTTTCAGTTATTTCTTCATTGTTTCCGGCTTTAAAAGGGTCATAGGTTTTCACTGCATCAATAAATCTGTTAAACGCCTGATCACTTGTTTTGGAATTGATACAGAAATGGAAAAATTTTATAAAATGCGATTTGCCTGACCCATAATATCCGTTAATCCAGATACCTGTTTTATCAACTTTATCAGTGTTTTTAATGGCAGACAGAGCTTGATAAACTTTGTCAATAATATCGTTGGTAAACACATACTCATCAATTTCAGTTTTAATAGTGTCATCTGAAAGGTTTCCCACAACAACAGCCGGATTGATGTTTCTTTCAATTTTTTTGCTAAAAATGTCTTTTAATATCATACGGGTTCGTTTATTAATTTTATGGAACGGTAAGGATTTTCATCATTTAAAAGGTCAAAAAGACTATATGTGCTTTTTGCAGTACCGGGAAAAAACATTATAATTTTGTATTTCCCAGTTATATATTTTTCAAAATTATTCAGAAACTTACTAGCTCTGAGATACGGGAATATTTGTCCAAATCCATACACGAAAATATAAGCTTTTTCAAACTGTTTATTAGAGTTCAGGTGGTCATTGATTTTGTCATTCACGTAACGGAAAAATTCATCTTTGTGTGATTCCTGACTTAATGATTTCAATGTTTTTTTTGGATCATCCTGTTCCTTTTCCAGAAAAAAATCGAACATATTATTTTTCCCGAATTTTTTATTTTTCAGATATTCACAGAATTCATCAAAGATATTCAATACCAATACATCCAGATAATTGTTTGGTCTATGAAGTCTGTCCTTTATAGTTAGAATTTCGTTGCGTATTTCATATTCCTTTTCAGGATTATAAATGTACATATAAGCATTAAAAAAAAGATTACCGGTTTCCGGATCTTGAAATTCCTTATCGCTTAACTTATTATACAGTTCTGTAATTGTCATGAGCAATAATTTAATATTTCTTTTTTCTGAGTAGGTGAAATCAAACATGCATCAAGGAACCAATGATCTTTTTCAATCAGAATCATACTCCAGAATTCTTTTCTGGCAGTTATGGATACTAATTTAGTTTCCTGAAGCATCCCTATATCCCTTAATATTCGCATATATACTGAGATGGTTTTATCTTTTGTTTGTTCAGTCCATTGGTCAACTTCAGGGTCATTCATCCCAATTTCATCAAGTTTCATCCGGTACAAAAATTTGTCAATTTTATTCGCTGAAGCTTTCCATTTAAGCAATGTAACATCAAAATGAAAATCAAAAATAAGTGGGTAAGTCTTTAAACAAGCATAAAACAGGGTAATCTTTTTTTCATTATCAGGAAACCCCCTGAATTGAGTCCAAATTTTTTTATCTATGGCATTAAATCGCTTTACTATTTCAACTATTACCCGTTTCCTTGATGACTCTGAATTAATTTGTATGAGTTGGTTGTTTTTGATTTCAGATTCAATAAGAATTTTAGAATTTTCGTTGAACAGTACTTCCAGTAAGGCATCAGTTTCCCTGAGAAGTAACGCTCCGGCCGTAAATGAAGCTGAATATTTTGAGTTGTTTTTATTCATTTTCCCTTTTTATCGAATTTTCGTTCAGAATAACATCATCCGTATTTTCTTTTTGAATCAGAGATGGTTCAACTAATTCCCTCATATCAATATTCAGAAGTTTCGCGATTTTAGAAAGTTTAGAAAGTGAAGGTTGGGATTTATTGTTACACCACATACTAACTATAACAGTAGTAATACCAAGTTTATCAGCAAGCCAAGTTTGTTTTACACCCCGCTCTCTCAAAACATTTTTAATTCGATTAAGTTTTATCACATCCATGGGGATAAAATTAAAATAAATTTTTAACAAAAGTTAAAGCTGTGAAGGGAAAATATATAAAATTACGCCGAATAGTGATTCTCAATAAAAGTTTTTCTGCAGAATCTATTCAATTATATCAGTCTAACAATATTTAAAAAATAATAAAAAGCTATAATTGAAGCTAAATATTTTTTTTACAAACCACTAATATATTTGTTTCTTGCTTCCATTGTCAAATTGTTCCCGACTGCTCAATTAATTTTGCATTGTGTTAACGGCTCGTTCTATTTTATTTTCGAAATTGTCCGATGTTATATTAAAGTAAGTCCTTGAAGTAAATCTAATAAATGTTTTGCTTTTAGCCTGTTTACAAGATTGTGATTCGCTTTGCTTGCAATTTGATATGTAGAAGTTCAAATTGTTTGGAAACTTCTTGTGTGATAGAGATTGTCAACAACTGTAACAGTGTCAACTCTTGTTCTTGTTGAACAAAGTACTGATTCACATTTAAAATTGTCTGCAAGGAAGCTCAATATATAGGACTTCGGGAATATTATAACCAAAAAAAAAATAAACCTTTACTTATATAATGAATTTTTCGTTGAGGTTTGGTGTTTACCTATCTTAAATAGAATAAGTAAAATTGAAGTTCTGGAATCGGAAAAAAAACTTAGATTTGTATATTATTT
>JBDRPR010000636.1:0-11590 GCA_043826845.1 Bacteroidota bacterium | reverse complement strand
GGCAACCAGAATTTCATGATCATCAGATCGGGATTGAATTGTTTTATCAATCTTGCAGTTTTAATGTAACTAAAGGGATTAATAGTATTGAGAACCTCAATACTGTCAATTTTTTCCACATTTTCCTCAGGAGAAACATATTGTGATTTACCGGGATATAAAAAACCTGGATACTGCAATTTAAAAGTAAAAGCCTTCACCTTATGGCCTTTTTGCGCCAATGCTTTAAAGAGAGAAGCATTAAACTGTGCAATTCCGCCTTTAAAAGGATAAAAAGTCGATAAGTAGGCTATCTTCATTTACTTAATATGATTATTGTAAGTTATATCTAAAAATGACAGTACGTTCAGAAAATCAGTTTGTTTTCCCCTCCCGATGTCTATCGCAACTAAGTGAGCAAATTGATTTTCTTCACTCCCTTTAGGGTTGGGGCAAATGAAGAAAATCAAGTTGCGACATTGGGCACTGATTAAAATATTCATATTTACTTAAATTAAACCTTTGTCAAAAGCTTTTTTGTCTCTTCAAATACTTTCTCCGGTATTAAATCATTCATACAATGATGATCTCTTTTGCATGTATTTCCAAAATAGCAATCACAACCCGATGTTGGTTCAACTATAACTCCATTGTTGTATAGTTCAAATTCGTGACGGTTAAAAATATTGTTCATCAGTACCAAAGGAATCTTTAACCCAATTGCAATGTGCATCATCATAGTTACATGAGATACAATAAGATCGAGATTTGACGTAAGTGCAATAAATTCCTTTAAAGAAAATGTTCCAGGGTAAAAAGCATCGGTTTTTTTAGCGAAAAACCGGTTTTTTATGTCCTCATCTTTTCCTCCAAGCAAAACAGGAAAACAATTTTCTTTTTGCAGGATTTTAATAAAATCGATCCAGTACTGATCTGGCCATAATCTAGTAAGCCATCGGGTTCCGCAACCTGTATTTAGTCCAATAAGTTTTTTCCCGTCGGCCATTTTTCTTAAACTCTGCCATTTTTCAGCCAGTTCTTTATCATAATTCAGTAAGTAAGGTTCTCCTTTAAACTGAAAATGACAGATCTCAAATATTTCTTCAAGATAATTTTTTGTGTTTGATTTTGAGATATTATCGAATATTCCTGTTATTAACTTATGTTTTGCTTTTTCTGTTGCTGCGTCAATATGATTGTTTTTCCAGATAAACCCGAATTTTTTATCGGCAAAAACATCTTTTAACAAAATACAGGCTTCTTCATCTTTATCTAGGTTTATTGCAATATCATAATGTTTATTTAAAACTTTTGATATGCTGATATAATCAAATTTACAGATTTCATCTATTCTTTCATCCGGCAGAACATCAGGAGAATGAGTAATCCAAGTAATATGAGGATTTTTATATAATTTATTGTATTTTACTAGAAGAGGTGTTGTTCTAATCACATCGCCAATTGCACCTAGCTTGATAATCAGAATTCTAACATCAGGTTTCGAATAATGCTTGCATCCATCGCAGGTAACATCATGCTGTTTATTGGGTTTGCAGGGATAAGCTCCTTTAAAATACTTACAATCAAATTTTATTTCCATAACAGGCTTGTTTTTTCCTTTTACAAAAATGTGAAAATATTCTGATAACAGTATTTGTTTGTTGAAAAAAAGCATATAAAATCAAAAATATGGATTGTTAACTGGCGGGTTAACCTGTCAGTTGTTAAATAAAACAACAAGAGGCGGGTTTACCCGTATGTTACTAGAAGGAGCAACAGAATTCAAATGGAAACCCAATTCCATGGTCATAAATTGAAGAAAAAATCAACCTATATTATGAATTCACACGTTAGTCGGTATCCATCCATCAGATTCACCTATCATAAAACAAACTGAACAGATATAAAATAGTCAAAAGTTTATATGTAACAAAATATTGTTATTATTCGTTTCAACTGAAAAACCAATTATGAAACACATTTTTATTATTTTAATTACATGTATAATAATTTCATGCAATTATCAGAATCAAAGTAAAAATTCAGATAATGAAACATCAGTAAGAGAAAATATTAATCAAATATCTGTTCCGCTTATTTTAATGGATTCGTTAGAAAGCAGAAGGTCAGAATTCCAGATAAATGCATATAATGCGGCACAAAACATAAGAAATTTTGCAAAAAAATATGGATGGGAAGATTTAACAAAAGAAGAATTTATGGACAGCATAATGATCTTTGACGATAAAAATATTTTTAACGTAACATTGTTAAAACTTGCAGAAGCAGACACATCAATGGTATTACCCGATACATATTGTGCGGCATTGGAAAAGAGAACATTGGTTTCGGTATCACCTGAATTTTACTCAAAAGTTTATCCCGAAGGAATAGAAGAACGATCATTTGAAAAACTACTGACTCATGAAATCGCACATAGATTGCATGTCAGAATATTAAAAGGTAATGAAGAAGCAATGGGCCCTATATGGTTTTATGAGGGATTTGCGATGTATGCAGCAGATCAGTTTTCGAAATCTGAAATTGTTCTCAGTAATGAGGAAATGATTAATATTATGAAAGACCCAGACAGAGGAAGTTACAAAAAATATAATTACATTTTCAGATATTTTGTAAGTAAAGTTCCATTAAAAGAGTTGATTTCTAAAGCAAAGAATGAAAACTTCAATGAAGAATTAATTTCAATGTTAAATTAAACATGATTATTTGCGGGAACAGCCATATATCCAAGGTAAAATAGCTACAACCTGATATTTCAATAATGAGTCCACTCCGAAAAGTCATAAATCTGAATTTCAGCGACTTTTTGCCCTTAATTTCAAAGGTAAGTCGCTGAATATGAGCCGCCCTATAGTCCCTGATAGCTATCGGGAGGGGTAAAGCGAATTTTTAGAAAAGAGACTTTTCAGAGTACATTCAATAATTTATATTTATCTTTGGATAGTTATCGTTTTTTTGAAATAAAATGCTTTAATCGCTTTTTTTTTAACTTTTTATGAAATACATACTGATTCTTCTGACATTAATTTTTATCACCTCCAATTATGTAATTTCTGCATTTCTTGGCGGAGAAATAAATTTTAAATATATTTCGGGTTACACATATCAAATTAATGTAACTGTTTGTAAAACATATTCCCAACAGGACTCAATTGAAGTAATTTACGGAGATGGTACTACAGGAATAATTGGAATAATTGATTCAATTCCATACAATAATTACGCAATCTATAAATACCAGGGTTCTCATACATTTCCCGGATCAGGAACTTATACTGTTTTAAGCTCATTTTACAATTGGGAGAACGCTTATTCAAATATCCCCAATTCTAATCAGATACCTTTAACTTTAATGACTATAATTCATATTGATGCAATTTTAGGTTTCAATTTATCTCCTATATGCGTAAATGAATTATGGGTTGATACGGCAATTACAGGACAATTTTATATTTTCAATCCGTCATATTATGATCCTGATGGCGATTCAATATCTTATAATTTAACTGATTGCGTTGACATTCCGTCTTATACTTTTCCTGATACAACTCCATATTTTACAATAAATTGTACGAATGGTGATATTATCTGGAACACTCCAAATAATACAGGCAGATGGGCAATTGCATTTTCAGTTGATGAATGGAGAAACAATGTTTTAATAAGTAGTATAATAAAGCAAATGACAATTATTGTCAGAGACAACACATTGTTAAAAGACTTAATGTTAGACGATAAAATAAACATATATCCAAATCCTGCAAACGGCAATTTCACGATTGAGGCAAAAGGAATTAAAAAAGTAGAGATTTTTGATTTACAAGGGAAAACTATATTCCTGTCAAATAAAGAATGTTCTATCCTTAATATAGATATCAGTAAATATTCAAAAGGAATTTTCCTTGTTAAAATACAAACAGATAATGGTTTAATAAATACAAAAATTGTTATGAATTAAACATCAGCTATGAACAAGTCCTGTTAATAGTTGAATCAACCCCTGCTTTTTATTGCAGACAAAAACCAGCAATGTATATATGAAAAATTACAATTTATAGATTTGCATTTTTTATTTGATAGTTAATTGCTAATTTTATATTGATTTTAATGTGAACGTTACTAAAAATAAATCTGACAATTATGTTTCACATATTGTTCAATATCAGGCAATACTCTTAAAATGAAAAAAAATACAATATTTTGTTGTCTTTTACTTTTTTTATTGGGTTCATTACATGCACAGGATTTTTATGATATAAATGAAATAAGAGAAATTCGTTTATATTTTTCTCAACCCAACTGGGATGATATGCTTGACAGTCTTTTTGAAGCAGGTCAGGAAGAGCGTCTTCAGGCAAATATCAGCATTGACGGTTTCAACTATGACAGCGTAGGTGTTCGCTATAAAGGTTATAGTTCTGTTGATACAACTGTTGTTAAAAATCCGCTGAATATTGATCTTGATTGTCTTGTCCCTGATCAGGAACATTTTGGAATTACTAAAATAAAACTAAGTAACGTTATACACGACCCGACATTTATCAGAGAGGTTCTTTCATACGAAATAGCCAGAAAATATATGCCTTCATCAAGGGCAAACTTCGCATATGTTTTCGTAAATGATACACTACTGGGGTTATATACAAATGTAGAAGCTGTAAATAAAGATTTCACAAACGATCATTTTGAGTCACGCAATAACAGTTTTTTTAAAGGTAATCCCGAAACTCTGATATATCCATATGGATCAAATTCAAATTTACAATACTATGATGACGATACTGCCAGTTATTTTCCTTACTATACTCTCGAATCCGATTATGGATGGGCAGATTTGCATCATCTGATATATACTCTGAACAATGAAATTGACAGCATTGACAAGATACTGAACACAGACAGGGCGCTGTGGATGATTGCTTTTGATTATTCTCTTGTAAATCTCGATAGTTATATTGCCTATTCCCAGAATTATTATTTATATCAGGATAACAATAAAAGATTCAATACCATTTTATGGGATCTTAATATGTCATTTGGCAGTTTCAGGTTTTCTGACGGAAGCTACGGAGCACTTTCAGGCGGCATTACCATAACTCAGGCAAAAAATCTCAATCCTTTGGGAATTCTGACTTTTTCTGTATCTCCGAGACCACTGATAAAAAATCTGTTGCAGGATCCCACAAGAAAAAGGATGTACCTGGCTCATATCAGAACAATAATAAATGAAAATTTTGTTTCCGGGGAATATTATACTAGAGGATTGGAACTACAGTCAATTATTGACACTTGTGTTCAGAATGATACAAACAAATTTTACAGCTACGTAGATTTTTTAGACAATATGGATATAACTGTCGGAGGAAGCGGTGGAATGATCCAATACCCTGGCATTGCCGATCTGATGGAGGCAAGAATAACTTATCTTTCGGATTTTTCAGGATTTTCAGGAGCACCGGTAATATCAGATATAAATCATATTCCCCAGAATCCTGTGGATGGAGATAATATAATAATAACAGCAAAAATTTCATACTGCGACAGTTGCTTCTTTGCCTATCGCTATGATACTAAAGAATTGTTTACAAAGCTGAAAATGTTCGATGACGGATTGCACAACGACTATATTGCAGGCGACAGTATTTTCGGAGTGTCTGTAACCGCAAGCGGTAATATTATGCAATATTATTTTTATGCTGAAAATGATACTGCAGGAGCATTTTCTCCCGAAAGAGCCGAATATGAGTATTACACTCTACAGAGCGAGATTAACCCCATGAGTCTTGTAATTAATGAAGTGATGGCAGAAAATGCAAGCGGGAAAACAGACCAGAATCAGGAACGTGAAGACTGGATTGAATTTTATAATAATACGGCAAATGCAATATCATTAAAAGGTTTATGTCTGTCAGATAATCCGTTAAATATTTACAAATGGTCATTTCCTGATACTATGATCGGTGCAAATAATTATTTAATTGTATGGGCTGATGAAGATGGATATCAGCAAGGTTTGCATGCAAATTTCAAGATTGATAAATCAGGAGAACCCGTATATTTAAGTTTTAGCGATGGGGCTGTTATTGATTCAGTTATCCTTGGAATTCAATCACCTGATACAACAACTGGAAGATATCCAAACGGGACTGGTCCTTTTGTAATAATGAGTCCCAGTTTTTCATGCGAGAATTTCCCTTTATCATATCAAGAAATCAGGTTTGATAATAATATTATAATTTATCCAAATCCTGCTGATGAGTATTTATTTTTATCTCTTAATAATATCAACAATGACATGATTATAATTGAGATATATGACATTTCAGGAAAGTTAAAATATCGGAAATTGGATAATAATCAGGGAGAAATGATTGAAAAAATTGATGTGTCATCGTTTTCTCAGGGATTATATTTAATTAAAACAGAAATAGGTTCAGATAAATATGTTGCTAAATTTATAATATCAGAGTAATTATTAATATCCTGACAAAAAAGATTAAAACTAAGTATCTATAGGTAAAAAACAATATTTTGTATGTTATATTTTTTTATAATTTTTAATATCCAATAATTTGCATTAATAATCTAAAACTGAATTTAATTATGGCAAAACGATTTCTATTTCAATCAGCAATGTTTTTTTTATTATTAATTTTTGCAAATAATTTTGTAAAAGCTCAGCAATGGGGCTTATATACTTTATATGCCACCAAAAACGGGACACAGGCTTATCTTGTTGACACAAACGGAACCAATTATAAAACATGGACTTTCAGTTCGACTGAAAAAAATGCATATTCAACTTATCTTATTCCGGGAGATACCCTCGTCAGAACCACAACATACTCTGTTTCCGGCTCTCCAGGAGCAGGAGGTGAAACCGGTAAAATTCAAAAAGTAACATGGGACGGAACAACAGTCTGGTCTTATACTTATTCCTCGACGACCACCCAGATGCATCATGATATTTGTCCAATGCCCAATGGAAATGTTATGTTTATTTCATATGATGTTAAATCTGCCACACAAGCCACACAAGCAGGATCATCCACAGCCAGTACCTTCTGGTCTGAAAAATTAGTCGAAGTAAAACCAACAGGTCCTACATCCGGAACTGTTGTATGGGAATGGAAACTCTGGGATCATATGTGTCAGAATTATAATTCTGCTAAAGACAACTATGTGACTTCAATAGTTAACAATCCGCAATTGTTGAATATTAATTATGCCGGTTCAGGGAATCTGCCAGACAGATATCATATGAACGGAATTGACTACAACGAGGAGCTTGACCAGATCGTTGTTAGTATTCACTTTATGAATTCTGTTTTTGTAATAGATCACAGTACAACAACTGCAGTAGCTGCAGGTCATACAGGTGGAAATTCAGGCAAAGGAGGTGATTTTCTTTACCGATGGGGAAATCCTGCCAGCTATGGAGCAACAGGAACAACGATTTTCAATGTAATTCATGATGCTCATTGGGTATCAAGTGACAACCCTAACTACCCTGATTACCTTGCAGCGTATAATAATAAAGGCGGAACCGGTGGAAAAACTGCTGTGGACGTATGGAATCCGCCATATAACGGAAGTAATTATTCATTGACCTTAGGGCAAGCATATACTCCATCCACATATGCATATCAATATAATAGCTCTTTTTTATCACAGAATGAAGGTAATTCCCAACAACTTCCAAATGGAAATATGCTGGTAAATAATTCTTTCGGATCGGTATATGAAATAAATTCTGCCGGTACACAACTTTGGACTAAAGCCGGCACACAATCGTCACACGCATACAGATTTACAAAATGCGAAATAAGAGGACCTATTGTTTCAGCAAGTGCTTCCTCATATACAGTTTGTGATGGCGATCAGGTTACATTAAATTCTTCTGCAGTTTCTGTGACTGAAACCAGTCCTACTTATACATATTTTTGGTCATCAGGTCAAAACACTCAAAGCCCAATTGTAACACCTAACACAACTACTACTTATTCCGTTACCATAACCAATACGGCAATTGGTTGCTCCGATACATCCTCACTAACAATCAATGTTAATCCATTGCCTGCTATTCCAGTAATTACCCTAACCTTAAATACTTTAAACTCAACTGTGGCAAATAGTTATCAGTGGTATTTTGATGGATATCCAATTCCCGGAGCTAATAGTCAGACATATGATCCGACTGCAGACGGACAGTATCAGGTTGAAATTACTGATGCTAACGGATGTAGCTCTATTTCATCAGTTTTCAATTATTCAGGTACTGAAATCATTAATATATCGGACAAAAACGATATAATTATATACCCAAATCCTACAACAGGAATAATCAATATTGAGTATCAGATTAAGGATGAAGTAAATGTGATAATAATTGTTTATGATATTTGTGGGAATATTGTTTTTCAATCCGGTTATTTAAAAAGTATTAATCTGTCTGGATTTGAAAATGGAATTTACTATTTATCGGTTACTACAAGCGGTGTTAAAATATTGTCAAATAAAATAATATTAATTAAGTAGGGTAAAAAATTGGATAATAAGTATTTTTGCAGTTAGCTCTATTATAAGAAATATTTACTGATAACAATTGCGAGTTATTTCGTTAATAGAGATGGTGTTGCAAATTTCTTGGAAAATGAAAAAACAGTTTTTATCAAAAATACTAATTAGTTTTATGGTCATTACAAATAATTTTGTAAATGCTCAGCAATGGGGTTTGTACACTTTATATGCTCCTAACAATGGTGTTAAAACCTTTCTAATAGACACAAACGGTATTGCTTTTAAAACATGGACTTTTGACCTCTCTCATAAAACCGGTTTTTCTGTATATTTGATACCAGGAGATACACTTTTGAGACCAGTTGCACACTCCAATCAACTTACAGGTGTTGCACTTACCGGAGAAGTTCAAAAAGTTACATGGGATGGTACTGTTGTCTGGGATTATGTTCATTCTTCTTCAACTTACTGTTTACATCACGATATTTGTCCCATGCCAAATGGAAATATTCTGATGATTGCATATGAATTAAAAACGGTTTCAGAAGCCTCACAGTCTGGATGTTCAAGCGCTATTGAAATACTGCCTGAAAAGATTATTGAAGTTAAACCCACAGGGCCAACAACAGGAACCATTGTCTGGGAATGGCATTTATGGGACCATCTTTGTCAGAACTATGATTCAACAAAAGACAATTATGTCTGCTCTGTTATTGACAATCCACAGTTGATGAATATCAATTATAAAACTCTAAGAGACTGGTGGCATATGAATGGGATTGATTATAATCCGGTATTAGATCAGATTTCTGTCAGCTCCCGAAAAATGAATGAAATATATATTATTGATCACAGTACAACAACAGTAGAAGCAGCAGGACACACAGGTGGCAATTCAGGTAAAGGCGGCGATTTTCTATACAGATGGGGGAATCCGGAAGCTTATGGAGACACAGGAACTACAAATTTCAATGTAGTTCATGATGCACACTGGATTTCTGCAAGTGATGTGAATTATCCGAATTATTTATGTGGGTTCAACAACAATGGTGGAACAGGAGGAAAATCTTGTATTGACATTATATCACCACCATATAATGGGTATAATTATTCATTTTCTCCGGGACAACCAATTCCTCCTTCTACTTATGCATATAGGCATACCAGCGATTATAACACACCGTTTCTCGGATCTTCAGAGCAGCTACCCAATGGCAATATGCTGGTTTGTATATCCACTGAAGGATATATATATGAAATTAATTCAAGTGGAACAACTCTCTGGTCAAAAACAGTTATTGGTCAACCGGTCAATGCTATACGGTATGACAAATGTTATGTCAGAGGTCCTCAGGTAGCAGCAAGTGCCTCATCCACAACTGTAACATCAGGGACACCAATTACATTATATTCTTCAGCTATTTCAGTAACTGAGACAAGCCCTTCGTACACATATTCATGGTCTTCAAATCCATCCGGATTCACCTCAAACTCACAAAATCCAACAGATTCTCCTATCTCGAGTATTATTTATACAGTTACTATTACTGATACAATTGCTGGTTGCTCTGATACCTCATCTGTCACCGTAGATGTTGTTACCGGAATAAATAATGACACTGAAAGCGACAAATTATATATGTATCCTAATCCCACTAAAGGAATAATCAATATTGAGTATCCAATAATTGATTTGGAAAATACAGAAATAATAATTTTTGATATATGCGGGAATCCTGTTTTTCAATCCGGTTTCATAAAAAGTATTGACCTGGAAGGATTCGAAAACGGGATTTATTTTTTATCAGTATCAACAGGAAATATTAAAAATATCTCAGATAAAATAATTCTAATCAAATAATAAAGTACATGAATAAGATTTCATTTTTATTTTTTAGTCTATTTCTCGTATTAACAGGAAATATTTTAAAATCACAGACATTTACAAATTATACCGTTGCAGATGGATTACCTGATAATTTTATTAACGGTGGAGTGGCCGTTGATTCCGACAACAATAAATGGTTCGGTACAGCAGCGGGTATTGCAAAATTCAACGATACGACATGGACAGTTTATTCCACATTTGATGGGTTGATAGATAATTATACAACTTGTATAGCCTCTGATGGAAATGACATTTGGATTGGAACAAATCTGGGAGCAAGTAAATTTGATGGTACAACCTGGACGTCATATACCACTACTGAAGGATTACCTGACAATACAATCAACTATATTGCTGCTGATCAGTCAGGAAATATCTGGTTTGCCACTTTTGCCGGAGCCACAAAATTTAACGGATCAGTCTGGACAAATTACACAACATCTGACGGTTTGCCAAGCGATCTGATAAGCTATATTACAACTGATGGATTTGGAAATATATGGTTTGGAACATGGATGGGAGGTATCGCAAAATATAATGGCAGCACGTTTACAAGTTATAATATGGCTAATACGGATAGTTTGTTGGATGATAATATTAGTTCTATAGCAATTACCCAAACCGGAGAAATATGGATAGGAACCCTTTATGGGATCACAGTTCTTGATAATGCAGGCAATTGGGTAATAAATTACCGTCAAACAGATGGACTGTACAATGATTACATTATGGATATTGATATTGATCTTGATGGATCAATTTGGTCAGGATCATTTATTGATTACCTCCTTGAAGGTGGTGTTACTGAATTCGACGGGTACAATTGGGCAAGTTATGATGTTTCTGATGGCATGGCTGATGCTCAGATTGAACGTCTTGCAGTTGATCAGGATAATAATATATGGGTGGCAACAGGGACAGGAGTCACAAAAATTTCACAAATTACTTCTGTCAGTAACATCCAAAAAGATTTGTCAATATTGGTATTTCCAAATCCTGTAAAAGACTTGCTATATGTTCCTGATAATGTAACCGCAAATGTAAAAATCATTGACATTTCAGGAAATATATTAATTGATAAAAACATGCAGGGTTGTAATCAGCAAATAGATATAAGCCGACTTTCTGCAGGTGTTTATTTTATTAATTTTCAGAGATATGAAAAAACATGTAATTTTAAGT
>JBDRPR010000635.1:0-2846 GCA_043826845.1 Bacteroidota bacterium | reverse complement strand
TCTTAAATTAAGCCTATTATTTAATAATCAACTTCCTTGTATTAATAAAACTTTTTGTAATTATTTCAAGATTATATACTCCTGAAACACAATCACTAATATTTATCCGGTTTATATATTCTCCTGAAAATTGTTTCAGATCTTTCAGATATACTGTTTTACCAAGCACATCTGTGATTTTTATCTTTACACCCTGTGTTTCCGCAAGTGTAAATACAATTGTAAATTCTCCTGAGTTGGGATTCGGGAATAATGAGAAAGTATTTTCAAATGTAATATCTTCAATACTAACAACCGTTACATTCAGCATATCAGATATTGCAGTACAGCCATATACATTAGTTACTTCAACCTGATAGAATCCTGATTGAGTTGCTGTATAGAACTGACCTGTTGCCCCACCGATAGGTGCTCCGTTAAAATACCACTGGTTTCCAGTTGAAGCACTGGATGCAAGAGTATTCCCTCCTTGATTGATTGTTGGAATTGCCGGTGCCGGATTAACTGTTACAGGAATTATTGTTGTATCAGAGTAACACCCATTTTCAGTTACGGCCAGAGATACATTGACTATACCATCTGCAGCCCAGTTAACAGCGTGCGGACCCTGTCCCGTTGGTGCAGAGGTAGCTCCGTCAAAATCCCATAAATATATAGCCGTAATATTAGCATTACCTGTATAGGTAACAATTGCATCATCGCCAACACAAACAGGATTATCAATTGTATATACTGACGTAGGTGTTTGATTCACTGTTATTGATTCTGCCGTAGCAGGAGAAGAACATCCACTTTCAGTTACCTGCAAACTTATATTGCTTGTTCCTTCGGTATTCCATGTTAATTCATACGGCCCTTGGCCAATTCCTGAATATATTATTGCCCCGTTAAAATTCCAGCTATAAATTGCACTACCTGTTCCGGAGCCAGTATAGGAAACATCAATTAATTCTCCTGTACAAATAGAATTTGTTGAAACGGTAAAACTACTTGTTGGTGAACTAAGCACATCAACATTGTTTGTCGAAACTGTCGATACACATCCATTTTCAGACACTGTTAATGACAAGGTTTGTATTCCTGAACCTGTAAAATATATTTCATATGGTCCTTGTCCACTTCCACTTAAAATTGTTCCTGATGAAAAGCCCCAGTTATAAATTGCACCCCCTGAACTATTACCTGAATATGTAACAATTGCAGTGTCATAAGCACATATTGTTGACGGATTTACAGTAAATGTGGATGTCGGCGTAGTCTGTACATCTATATTAATAGTTGTTGGAGTTGATGTACAGCTATTTTCAGTAACCACAAGTGAAACATCGTAATTGCCACCTATAACCCAGTTAACGGTGTGAGGTCCCATACCTAATCCCGGAGTAGCAAATCCTCCTTCAAAGTCCCAATTGTATCCTGCAGATACAGTTCCTGTACCTGTATAAGTAACTGTTATACTACTGTTGCTGCATATTGCTGTTGAAGAAACACTAAAATTGCTTGTTGGAACACTGTTTACTGTAACACCTGTCGAATTCAACGGTGAAGCACAACCACTTTCAGAAACAATAAGCGTGATGTTTTCGTTCCCCGAAGTTGAATAGGTTATTACATATGGACCCTGCCCTGAACCGCTTGTTATGCTTCCGCTACCAAAATTCCATGCATAACTGGCTCCAGCGCTTCCTGTTCCTGTATATGTGACAGTTACAGAACTTCCTGCGCAAACTGTTGCTGAACTGACAGTAAATGTATTAGTAGGAGTAGATTGAACAGTTACAGGAATTATTGTAGGTGTAGAAATACAGCCATCTTCTTCAACAGTTAATGCCACATTATAGGTTCCGGCTGCCGACCATGTAATATCATGTGGGCCCTGCCCGTTACCAGGTGTCGCTGAACCTCCGTCAAAATCCCATGTATATATTGCCAATGCTGAACCTGTTCCTGTATATGTTGCTGTTATTGAATTCATAGCACATGCAGTTGATGCCATATTGAATGTAGATGTAGGAGAAGTTCCGAAATCCACACTTATTGTATCTGAACCTGAACAACCACCGTTCGTTACCTCAACATAATATGTACCAGGAGTTGTTACATTTATTGTCTGAGATGTTGCTCCTGTTGACCAATTATAAGTCGATGATGGATTTTCCGCATTTAATATTATAGAAGATGAATTGCATACTGTTGTATCATTGCCAATATCTACAACCAGTGCGGATAATATTGCCACATTCACATTGTCATTTATTGAACCACAGGCATTTGTAATAGTAACAGAATAATTTCCTACTGAAGAGACTACAATAGTTTGAGTTGAAGCACCAGTTGACCATAAATAAGTTGATCCTGGATTACCTGCATTTAACACACCGGTTCCACAAATTGTAGTGTCAGTTGGCCAATTTATTGTAAGCACGGTTGAAAATTCATCAGCACCAATATCTGGAGTAAATATATTTCTGCTTGTCCCGTCAATATCTGTATTTATTTCAGAAACAGGGAATCCTGCACCGTTTAAAGAAGGATTACAAATATGGAGATCTGTGGCAGTCAAAAAGCCAGGTAATACAGAAACTGAGTTAGGATCTTTTGCACTTGCAGCCTGCCATGCAGCAAGATTAGTGCGGTTAGCACTCCAGTAGCCCAGATATGCTCCTGTAACATAAAAATCATTGTAATCTGATAGATTTATACTTGAAGTCTGGCTTATGTACATCGCATATCCTCCTCCAGTGTTGCTGAAAATATTGTTTTGTAACTGAAGATAACCGCTTCCTGTTGTGTTGCTCTGGTAAAAACTGCAATATGAAGAACCTGTTCCGCTGCGTGTGAAATTA
>JBDRPR010000634.1:0-7628 GCA_043826845.1 Bacteroidota bacterium | reverse complement strand
CCACTGTCATAGAAACCACCAGAGCATGTTGTAACAATTTGTCCATTATATGTATTTATGTTATAAGTCTGTGGAAAAACCATACTTACAATTAAAACTAAACCAATTAATAAAAAATATTTTTTCATTTTAGATTGATTTAAATGATTTTAAAAATTGATTACTTTTTGTTTATCAAATCAAGATACTCTACTCCTGTCATGCTTTTATATTCATCAGGATGATCTTCAATCCATTGCTGTTTTGAAGCAGCATAATTTCTGCTGTCTGTTTCGGCATCACCGGAATCAGTATATTTTGGAAAACTTGAAGGATAAACCCATTCGTTGGAAGGTATTGGATTTGGTTTATACAGATCCGGAAATATGTTTTTTTTATCAGAGAGCTCCAAATAAAGTGCTTTAGTTTCAGCGATAATATAATCAACATCAAAATCAACATTTTGCTTTTGCAATAATCTCCTACATATAGTTGCATCTTCTGTATCAACAGAAGATTGAACAATCAGTTTGCAACGCTTATTATAAAATATTTTACATGAAATTATTTCATCATAGGACTCCAAGAATTCAACTATCTGATTTGCATGAGAGTTATCAGTAATACCAACAATTGAAAATATTACCACTTTCTGGTCGCCTTTTTCTTCGACAAATTTAAATTTAATATCCTGAGAATAAGCCATTAAAGAAATCAAAGATATAAAGAGAGAGAGTAAAAGTTTTTTCATATTCTATTAATTAAATTTATTATGTGCATATTTTTTATCTAAAGTACAATATTAACATTTTTTTTTTAATTGGCAATTCAATAATATATCATTGTTAATAATAACTTAAAATTGAACTTTTATAAGACAAGATTATACTCTAAAAAGTTGCCTAGTCCTGTGAAAAAATAACATACATTCATCATTGAAATATTTATGTTTGTCATATCATTATGTTGATTCGTCAAATATAAAATCGAAGATATTTTATTAATCTGACATGCAGCTTATTATAAACGCTTTTTTAATAGTTAAAAAATCTTTTAATTCTGATAATTTACGAATTTTTTTATGCTGGTAATTTCAATTTAATAATACAACTTTCAGGAAAGACTATTGTTTGTCCTTAAATGCTGTTTTGAGAAGAATATTCCGATAGAATTTATAATCTAAATCAGCAGTATTATAATTCAGATTAACTATTTTAGTAATTTCAATGCAGTTGAGATTCTTTTTACCGATTCAATAATTTGTTCATCAGATGTTGCATAAGATAAACGAAGGCAATTGTCACTGCCAAAAGCAGATCCACAAACTGTTGCCACATGAGCATTATTTAAAAGGAACATACTCAATGCTGTAGAATCAGGAATTTCTGTTCCATTAAATGACTTCCCTAAAAAAGAAGAAATATCTGGAAAAACATAAAAAGCTCCCTGTGGAAGATTTATTTTTAAACCATCAATTTTTGACAATAAATCCACTATTAAATTCCTTCTTCTTTTAAATATTTCACGCATTTTAGAAATTTCGACAGGACTTTGTTCCGAATTCAATGCTGCTTCTGATGCTTTTTGGGCAATTGAAGAAGATCCGGAAGTATATTGTCCCTGAAGTTTTGTACAGCCTTTGGCAATCCACAATGGAGCCCCTATATAACCAATACGCCAGCCGGTCATTGCATAGCCTTTTGAAACACCGTTGACAACAACTACGCGGTCTTTAAGTTCCTCAAATTGAGCAATACTCTGATGCCTGTCAACAAAATTTATATGCTCATATATTTCATCGGAGATAATAATTATATCCGGATATTTTGCGAACACCCCCGCAATAGCTTTTAATTCATCATAATTATAAAGGTTTCCTGTAGGATTTGATGGAGAACTGAATAAAAATGCTCTTGTTTTTGGAGTAATAGCGTTTTCAATTTGTTGAGGAGTTACTTTAAAGTCAGATTCTATGCCTGCGTTTATAATAACATTCGTGGCTTCTGCCAACTTAATTATATCAACATAACTTACCCAATATGGTGCAGGAACGATCACCTCATCTCCCTTATTCAGAATGCTTAATGCAACATTTGCAATGGATTGCTTTGCTCCACCAGAAACGACTATCTGATCTTTAGTAAAATTCAAGTTATTCTCACGTTTGAATTTCTTTGAAATTGCCTCTCTCAAACTATCATATCCAGGAACAGGCGAATAGTGAGAAAAATTATCATCTATTGCTTGTTTTGCTGCTTCTTTAATATGTTCCGGAGTATTAAAATCCGGTTCACCAATACTAAGATTGATTACATCAATACCTTGTGCTTTTAATTCGCGACTTTTTTGAGTCATTGCAAGTGTCTCAGAAACAGATAATGCAGCTAATCTATCAGATATTCGTTCCATAAATTTATGTGATTTGTTAAAAATTTTATGATGCTAAATTACATTTTATATCAATTTTAAGTAATATTGTAAAACATAAATTCAAATTTTACCTGTTTTAATACTTTATGACTATGGAAATTTTCTGGAGTTTTCTGACTGTTCTGGTCACATCAACAGCTATATCTTTAACGGCTTTTTTTATTCTGAAAAATTTTTCTGAAAAAGAACTTCATAAAAAGCGTTTTGAGGTTAAAATGAAAAATCAGTCATTGATAACACCAATAAGGTTGCAGGCATATGAAAGAATTACTTTATTTCTTGAAAGGATTGAACCTAATTCTATGATTATGAGAATTCAATCACCCAATATGACAGTGAAGCAATTACAGTTTGATTTGTTAACTACAATCAGGGCTGAATTTGAACATAATATTGCTCAGCAGATTTATCTGAGCGTTCCTGCATGGAATATTGTTAAAAGTGCAAAAGAGAACACTATTAAAATCGTCAATACATGTGCAGATAAGATTGATAAAGAAGCACCTGCTATTGAATTAAGTAAAGCTATTCTTACTCAACTCGCAGAAAATATTAAATCGCCAAATGAACTGGCAATTGAATTTATTAAAAAAGAAGTGGGACAGTATTTTTAGTCAACAAATTTAATTTATTTTGATCTATAACACTAAGAATCTATAGATTAATTATTCTGATCTGACTATAGTCATCTCATCAATCAGATGTCTGGCACCAGCCATTTTATCAATAATAAATAACGCATATCTGATGTCAAGGCTAATATTGCGACACATATCCGGATCGTACATAATGTCACTCATAGTGCCTTCCCAGTTTCGATCGAAATTCACACCAATGAGTTGCCCATTGGCATTAAGCACAGGGCTTCCTGAATTTCCACCTGTTGTATGATTTGTTCCTGTGAAACAAACGTACATTGTATCATTAACTCCATATATACCATAATCTTTTTTATCATATAATTCCCTCAGCTTTTCAGGAACATCATAGTCATAAATTTCCGGATTGTCTTTTTCAATAATTCCGGATAAAGTTGTATAATAGTTATATTTAACTGCATCCATTGGAATATAATCATCTATTTTTCCATAAGTTATCCGCATTGTGAAATTTGCATCAGGATAAAAGATTTTATCATTTTGCATTTCCATTAAAGCTTTAATATATAATCTGTTTAAATTTTCAATTTCTGAATTTATTGATCTCCATTCACCTAATAATTTCATTGTATAAAGATCTACAATGCTTTCATATAGTTTATGAAAAGGATCAGAAAGAAGAACTTTTTCTGACTTATCAGAATAATTCTTTATAAAATCCAATGTTTTGTTTTCATTAACAAAAATAGATTTTGAATATGCATAATCAGCGTACTTATTAAAATCTCCCTTGAATTTTTTCTCAATTTCAGTAAATATTTCAGGATGAAATGATTTATCAACGTTTTCATAATACATTGTAAGCAAAGTGGCAAATAACTTCTTATCTGTAGATAAATTATAGTCTCTGAAAAATAATTTTGCTGATGTTCCAAGAGTTTGAAGTCTGTCTTTCAAAACATCTCCCTCAAGGTTATCAATATTACTAAAATTTCCTACAAGATCAATAATATCCAGAGCAAAAAACGTTTCATGAGTATAATCAATTGTTAACTGATAGGGTTCAAGAGATTTGTACAAATCCTCGTACTTAGATAAAAGATCCCCATATGCATTCTTTCTGTCCTCATCAGCATTCGCCCAATTCTGAAATTGTTTTTCCAGTTCTTGCTTTTTTTCAACTGCATCAAGTCTGATTAATCCTCTGTTCTCCCCAATCCATTTTTTCCATGAATTTGCAACACTTGCCGCTTTTGATGCATATTGAATCCTTATAGCAGGGTCAGCTTCCATATCAGATTTCATGATATTCAATATTTTATCACGAACTGCAATTTTCGAAGGATTTACTTTTTCTATCAACTGTTTGACAGCGTATGATGTAAGAAATTGCTGAGTTCTTCCCGGATAACCAAAAACCATAGTAAAATCTCCCTTTTTTACTCCATCAAGTGATATTGCAAAGTGATATTTCGGTTTATATGGAACATTTTCATCGTTATATTCTGCAGGTTTGTTCTCTTTATCCGCATAAATCCTGAAAAGAGAAAAATCTCCTGTATGCCTTGGCCACATCCAGTTATCCGTATCGCCTCCGAATTTACCAATCGCAGAGGGAGGTGCACCAACCAAACGAATATCTTTATAAATCTCATAAATAAACAAATAATATTGATTACCTGAATAAAAAGAATTTACTTCTGCTTCATAGTGTGTTCCGGCACTTTCTTCAATTTGTATCTGATTTATTGCTACTTTAATTTTTGAAGTCCGCTGCTGATCGGTCATACTGCTATCAATATTATTAAATACTCTGTCTGTGACATCTTCCATTCTCACTAAAAAAGTTACAGTCAATCCCGGGTTTGCAAGTTCTTCTTTTTGACTCATTGCCCAGAAACCATCTGTAAGGTAATCGTGCTCGACAGAACTGTGAGATTGAATCTGACCAAATCCGCAATGATGATTTGTTATCAGTAAACCCTGATCCGAAATCAGTTCACCGGTACAACCTCTGCCAAATATAACAATACCATCTTTCATACAGGCTTTGTTTATACTGTATATATCTTCGGCAGTGAGCTTAAATCCTTTTTTCTGCATATCTTCAATTGTGTATTTTTCGAGAAGAATAGGAATCCACATTCCTTCATCCGCTTTTGCCTGATACACAAAAATTGAATATACAAATACTGTTATTATCAATACTTTACTTAATATTTTTTTCATCATTCAATATTTTTCGCGATTCAAAAATACGAATTATTGCAATTAAACAGTATTTAAATTAGACGAAAACTCAGAACTGATCTGACATTAACATAATGATTAAGTTTTTAACAATTCTTTAACCTGCATTATTTATAAACTTTCGTAAAAAGATTATTTTAATTTATTAAGGGAAAAAGATTATTTTTGTGTAATGAAGTCGATAAAATTATATTAATCTTAAATTATATTCTGATGAAAAAAATTATACTCTTATCTCTAATCTTTGTAATATCAACATTTTTTGTTTCAGCTCAATCATATACCTCTGCTGCAAACGGAAACTGGACCAATCCTACAACTTGGTCTCCTCCAGGAATTCCAGTGACATTTACAGATGTTACAATCAATCATGCGGTTGTGCTTAATACTGATTTTGCTTTAAATTCAGGAGAAATTTACATAGGCTCAAGTGGTTCTCTGATTGAAGATATATCAGACAGAAATTTTGTTATATATGGAGGTGAAATGACTAATAATGGAATATTTACAATTAGTAATTTCTGGAACGATGGTGGAGATTTCACAAACAATGGAACATCAAATATCCGCATGCTTTTAAATGAAAGTTATTTAATGAATACGGGTCTTATAGATCAGGTTGATAGTTTGATGAATAATGATGAATTGTATAACTACAGCGGAACAATAAATGTTATGGATTTTGCCAGCGTATTGTATATAGAAAATGATGGGCTAATTGCAGGTACAAATTTCTTTAACGATGGAGGTTTTGATAATTATGATGAAATTGATTTTGAAAATTTCACAAATGCTGATACGGCTTACAACGAAGGCTGGATATATTTCAATAATTTTACAAATATCGGATATTTTGATAATTATGAAATTATTGAAGGATCTCATGATTTTACAAATGTAGGAGAATTTAATAATTACTCCTTGTTTTCAATTGATAACGACTTTTTGAACGTTGACTCAACAAATCACGAAGCATATTTTTATACAGAAGGTCTTGTGATTGTAGGGAATAACTGGTTGAATATTGATACTATTGATGGTACAAATACCGGACAATTTTGTATTGGTAATAACACAGGAAATGATGGTGATATGATTGGTGATTTTGATTTTTGCGATAATACACCTCCAGGATCACCGCCATATATCGATTACAACACAGGAACAATTGATGTGAATATTGTTTATTGTATAACTCCATGCGGAACAAATATTAATAATATTTCAGATAACCGGTTATTAAATATTTATCCAAATCCAGTTACAGATCATGCTTTTATTGAATTATCAAGTTTCGATTATCCTGCAATATTTGAATTATATGATATTACAGGGCAAATGGTTGAATCAATAAATATTGAAAGCAACATTACTTTATTTCAGCGTAATAATCTGAAATCTGGTTTATACTTTTATTCTGTAAAATCTGAAGAAAAAATTATCGGAAAAGGAAAAATTGTAATTCAGTGATCTGCAATCCGCAATCCGTTCCCGATAGCTATCATGACCGAAATCAATGATCTATAAATACGCAGGGTTAGGCAGAAGATTTTTTGCCTTGTTAATAGATGGAATTATCCTGTCATTATTTTTTTTCCCTATAACAAAAATTGTAAAAGGAACATGGCTGATGTCTGTTTCTGACCATGACTGGACATGGAAATGGATAGCTTTTGATCCGATTTGCCTGGTGTTTTTATTTGTAATATTTTTCTATTTTGTTTTTTTCGAAGGACTCGCTTCAGCAACTCCTGGAAAATATATTATGAAATTAAGGGTTGTTACTGAAGATGGTAATAAACCGGGATTGAAAAAAAGTTTAATAAGAAATATTCTCAGGGCAGCAGACGGATTGCCTGCGCTGAATTTTGCAGGTGTATATCTCATTCTTACAAAACCGGAAAAGACAAGAATTGGTGATATGGTCGCTAAAACCAGGGTAATTTATAAAAAATAGAACGCTGATGACGCTGATTTTTTAAGATTAAAAAAATGATAAATCTGTGTTTATCATAATCATCCGTTACAATATTGCAAGAGATAAATTCACACTTGAACAGATAAGGCATTAACAATTAATTTACAACCACCTTTTTCCTAAATATTTTATTATCTGCATTGATGTTCACATAATAAATTCCTGCAGGCTGCTGTGACATATCAATGCTAAACTCACCGGAATAATTTGTTGCAGAATAAACTGTATTGCCCAACATATTGAAAACTATTACCTGCATTTCCTGATTGCTGTAATTAACTGAAGAAATATAGAAAATACCATCGCCGGGATTCGGATAAATACTCAGGCTTAGTTCTTTATGTATATTTGAATCTTCGGCAGTTTCAGTATTTTCTTCCGATATTAGAATT
>JBDRPR010000633.1:0-11402 GCA_043826845.1 Bacteroidota bacterium | reverse complement strand
CTGTAATTACCAATACAACCTTTGTTACAATATCAGATACTGTTATTTATGGCAATCCACTTGTAATTCAAGATATGCAGAATAAAGCTATAACTGATGTTAAGATATATCCCAATCCCACAACAGGAAAAATAAGTGTGCTAGCAGAGGGTATAGAGCAGATAGAAGTAATGAATATTGAAGGCAGACAAATCTTCAATGGCAAAGAAAACGAAATAGATTTAAGAGCTCAGCCAAAAGGGATTTATATAATTAAAGTAACTACGCAAAAGGGAGTTGCTGTGGGAAAGGTTATTCTGGAATAATGTAATTAATAACCAAGATTATTTGTAATTTCCTTCACATTCTTTTCCTTAGTCAGCTGCTCCATCCTTGCCGGTGGGGAAAAACCTTTTTTCATAGCATAGATAATATTCTGGGTGCACCTGGGAGAACAGGCGTATGAATTATATTTGAAGCTTTCTGAGAATCGGAAGCATATAGTGAAATTTATTAATTGGCATAATGGAAAATTTGTATTTTTGAAAGAATAGAACTAATAGAATTTATGGAAAAAATCAGAAAAGATATCATGTCATTTTTTATTGAGAATCCTGATTTTTTTCTAAAAACAGTAGCAAGCCATTATTGCTTTAATATAAATCAGTTAAAGAAATATAAATCTGTACTTAATAATTGTAATATTTCATCAAACGAGGCAATTAGATGGGATAAAGAAATTTTGAAACATTTTAATGATTGGATAAATTGGGATATTTTATCAGAAAATCATGCT
Organism: Bacteroidota bacterium; assembly: GCA_043826845.1. Taxonomy (GTDB): domain Bacteria; phylum Bacteroidota; class Bacteroidia; order Bacteroidales; family CAYTAU01; genus JBDRPR01. Next base: position 10,627 of record JBDRPR010000633.1, on the reverse strand, counting down.
GTATTTAAAGATGTAGGTTTAATAGAGAAATTTATTAATAAGGTAAGATGGGAAAACGAGGCAAATGTTTATGGATTATCTTTAAGCTATAATGATGGTGTTCCATGGTCAGCGGAATTTATTGATAAATATGAAAAAAAAATAGATTTTAAAGGTTTGTCTTCAAATAAATCGGTGCCCTGGTCCGAAGATTTAATAAAAAAATACAGGGATAGATGGGATTATGAATCATTATTAGAAAACGATAAGTTGCCTTGGTCTGTTGGTTTTATAAAAGAATATTTTGATAAAAATGATTTAACTGATTATAGCTTTATTTCTAATTACGGGGTTAATAGTGTGTATGAAATTGTGGAATATTTTTCAGAGAATCTGAACTGGTTTAATGTTTCGGAAAATAAAGATTTACCATGGTTTGAAAAGGATCTATTAAACAAATGGAAAAACAAAATTAACTGGTTTGGAATAGCTTCGAATGGTTTCTTATTAAAAAATATTGGGTTTTTTAATAAAAATATGCATATCTGGATGATTGATCCAAACAGGTCGTTCGGTCATTTGTCAGCAAATGAAGGTTTACCATGGTCAGAAAAATTAATAGAAAAATATTCAAATTTATGGAATTGGGAATATTTATGTATGAATAAATCAATCCAGTGGGATATGAATTTGATAAATAAATACTCTGAGAATCTTGTATTGGGAGGATTTTCTGAGAAAATAAATTTAGATGGCAATGAGGTAGGAGTAGTAAAATATGGTTTATTACTTAATGAGGAGGCAGAATGGTCAATAGATATAATAAAAAGATTTGAAAGTGAAATAGATCTGAACTCACTTTTACAGATAAGGATATTTTGGTCTAAGGCATTTAAACCTTATGTGGATGATAATATCGTTGAGACTGTATTGAGAATAATATAAAAGTAAAGATAAGGAAAGAAATAAATAGTTAAAACACATAGTTATTTGTAATTTCCTTCACATTCTTTTCCTTAGTCAGCTGTTCCATCCTAGCCGGTGGAGAAAATCCTTTTTTCATTGCATATATAATATTCTGGGCGCACCTGGGAGAGCAGGCATATGAATTATATTTGAAGCTTTCGTAGGGGGATCCGCACATCCAGCAAAGTTTTAAATATCTGGTGCGTTTTATGGTTTTGTTTATGGATCCGCCGATGGTCTGATTGAATTGCCTGTTTTGATTTTCAACTTTTACTCCGATAATATTCTGACGACACATTTCTTCAGTAGAAATCAATGGTTTTTTCATTGGGGTTATTTTTTATTCATTTTTCAAAGTTATAGCAGGTTAAAAATCACCTTTCCTGAAAATGTTTTTATTTGTAGTAAACAGAAATAAATACTGTAATAGATTTCGAACCGGAATTGATTTTATTTTGAATTCGTTTCGAATTTACTTCGATATTGTTTCGATATTATTTCGAATCTCTTTTGAATTTAACATGAAGTGGTATATAAGAAAACAACGATTTATAAGGAGAATTGTCTTTAATTCAATGCTTTTTTATTTTATTTTGAATTGGGGTTTGTTTTAAAGTTAATCAACAATCAATATAAAAAATACTACTCTACGCATTACCCGCCTTACCTGTGTTATGAGTGTTTTGGCTATTTGTAGTGGATATGCTTACTATATGGACAGCGGTGAGTAGTCATAATTAATACCATATTCTAACATTACATTCTATTCTGTCTTTATTAGATAAAATACGTTTTGTTACAATAAGACCTTCTTCACAAATATTTTCCCATAATTCTTGGTTACATTCAATTATCCAATCGGGTTTGGGTTCTTCCGGATCATACATTAGTTCAATTAGGTCACCAACTACAGGTGGAATTACGAGGTCAACGATTAAAAAATCTGTGAGGTTATCGAATGATAAAATAATATTCATGATTTTAATATTTAGAATGTTAGGATTGGAGAACAGTAAAATTGAATGAAAAATAAACGTACAAATAAAAAAAGGAAAGGAAAAATTGATTTATCAACAATGAAATAAATTTCTGAGATTATTCTTCACGGGAAGAAAACCGGCGAGGTCTGGGTGCGCCGGGGTCAGGTTCGGGTGCAGACGAATTTCTTCCTATGAAGAACAGAAAGAAACTCAAAGAAAAAAATCAGGCTACCAGTTCTTTTATATCTGCAAGTTGCAAAATATAATCAGAAACGGTTTGTGCCTGTGAACATGCCTGTATAACAAACTTTTTGTCGTTTTTCATGACAGACAACCAGGAGTCAATGTAATCTACATTGTTTGTAATTCTGCTTTCAAAACCAAGATAAGCCAGCATATAGGCAGAATTTATTTCAGCAATCAATTCTTCAAAAGCATATTCTTTAGAGCCGAATTTATTTGTTATCGGCCTGTTTAGTCTTTTTTCCGATCCGGTCCAGTGACCGACTTCATGAAATAAAACTGAGTAATAAGCTTCCTTTGAAACAAACTGCTTTGATAGGGGCATATATATTTTATCTTCTGCCGGTTTATAAAATGATTCATTATTTGCAGAAAAATGAATGTCTGCTTTGGTTCCGGAAATAATCATTTCAGCGAGTTCGTCTTTTTCAATTTCAGAAAGTTTGTCAAGTTCAATGTTTTCGTAGAATTCATCAGGAAGACCTTCAACACAGCATACATTGAAAACATTGTAGTGTTTCAGATATCCGATTTTTTTAATATTAAGGTAGTCGTAGGATTCACCTTTATTAATCAGGCTTTCAACATAACTTGTTAGGTTTTTCCCTGTTTGTTCATCAAGATACAATGCAGATTTATAAACAATCATAGCGGCTTTACTGCCTTTAATGATTCTTGCATTGTATTTTTCAATCTGTTTAAAAGTCAGCCATCTGTTATAAGGGTATTGTCTTTTACGTTTGATATAGTTTAACAGAAGTTGATTAATACCATTATAGGTATGATCTGTAACAATGTTACGGGCGAACACATCGCCGGAAAGACTGTACCAAGATTGGCTAAAATCACTGGCTTTGTGTTCTTCCAACATTTCAATAATGATGTTGGTAATACGGTCATATATTTCATTTGTGTTCATGATTGAGAAGAATTGATTAATACTAAGTCAAGTTTTTTTATAAGTGTTTTGATGTTTGGATTTTTAGAAATAAGAATTTTCAAATTTTCTTTATCCTGGGGAATGGCGGAAGTTTTTTCCGGTTGACCTTTTTTTGATATGTTTTTACTTTTTTTCATAATAAAAAGAATTAAGGGCAACCCATCCGAAGAGGGATTGCCCATAGGTTTAGAAATTAATTTGATTTTCAATTTCACTGATTTTTTCAACCAGAGTTTCATTGATGGTTTTCACAACCTTTGTAAAAACTTCCGAATTTGAAGTTTTAAAGGTGTTACCGCTTTCATCAGTCAGTACAATGTTTTCGTTGAACTGGTTTGTTCCAAAAACAAAAGATGTAAGTTTTTTACGGCTTGCCTCCAGTTTTTCGCGTTTCTCAATAAGAGTTTTGAGATTTTCGATTTTCTCAATTTTCTGTTCGAGAGTCATCACTGGTTTTGGAGGAGCAGAAATTTCAACCTTTGTAACTTCAGGTTTTTCCTGTCCGTTAGGTTTTACCTTTTCGGGTTGATTAAACTTAACTGAAGAAATTTCAGCTTTTGATTTCAAACTTGCAACATCAATTTTAGTTGCTTTTCCGTTCGTTTTTTTAACTGTTAAAGTTTCCATAAAATAAAGATTTAATTGTTTATAAATGATTGAATTAAAAAGACAAGTGAGAGCAAAAACACATATGCAGATTAATAGATTTGCGAGGAGTTCAGAAGATTTTCCTCTGTTTATCTGTCGGTTTTTGCACGTAATTATATGTTTTTCAAAATTTTCCATATGCATCTTAATGAGTTTTCGAGTATGTTCTGCAGGTTATAAGAAAGCCGAAATGCCGGCCAGCAATAGTGATAGTCCTTAGCGTTCAGAAATTGAATGATAATTATAAAGGGGGGCTGGGGTAAACTGTATGGGAACACAGAACGACGAAGGAGAGATGCGTTCCCATACTGTTTACAGGAGGAAAACCGTTAAAAAAGCTTTTTCAGAGTGCAACGGAGAGGAACGATGAAAGGGCTTTCAGGTTTTCCGGAGAGGCAGTAATAAGTTATTTACTAAAAAAACTGAACGCTTAGGAATATCTATTTCTACAATTCTTGCTTTTGACGAGGTACGAAGACAAAGGCATAGAATTGTAAATCCCGACCGGCAGAGTCGGGGTTATCTTCTATTGTGGGCGGCATTTCGGCTTTCAACCTTTGCAGACACATACCGAAACTCATTAAGTAGCAGAATAATTGATTTTGAAAAGTTAATTTGGTGCGGAAATAAGGGATAAGCAGGGAGACTATACAAATAACTAAATGCTTTAATCAGATAAAAAGGACTTTAGATAATTTGCTTATTTAATAATATTTGTATATTTGTTGAAATGTATTTTTTGAATAAAGGAAAATACTAACAAGAATATAACTGCCATATGGGGGTTATACACTTATTAGTCAGAATGCATAAAACAAGAATGAGAAAACATTGGGAATATTTTTCTAAATATTATTAAATCACAAGACAAATTGATTAACAAAGTTTCATACATATTGATAATGCTTCTTTGTTTGACAACTGCAAAAGGACAAAATCTTGTTCCTAATCACAGTTTCGAGGATTATATTAGTTGTCCAACTGTTCCTGGTCAAATAAGTTTGGCTATTCCATGGGCTATGCCTTATAATACAGGTCTTGCAACAAGTGATTTTTATAATGCTTGCAACACAGGGAATGTTAGTGTACCATCAAATCCATCTGGTTACCAAAATGCTCATACTGGTAAAGGTTATGCTGGCATCTGGATTTATGGTCTAAATATGCGTGAATACTTGCAAATTCAACTAACATCTCCTTTAATTGCAGGAAATACATATTATGCAGAAATGTATGTGAGTCCAAGTGAGTATTGTGTTGCTGCAGATGCAATAGGAATACATATATCAACAAATGCAATTTCAGGGTCAGGTGATTATTTTCCATTACCTTATCTACCACAAATAAGTAATCCTACTAACAGTATAATCTCAGATACAATGAATTGGACACTTGTTTCAGGTTATTATACTGCTTTGGGTGGTGAAAACTATATTACTATTGGAAACTTCCTTGATGATGCAAATACAAATTACTTGGATATTGATTCAGCTGCAAATAATCGTGCTTATTATTGGATTGACGATGTTACTATTTACAATACATCTGGAATAAATAAAAATGAGATATCTAGTACATTAACATTCTACCCTAATCCATTCACTAACCAGACAACTTTGTATTTAGGTAGTGTTTGTCTTGGTGCAAATCTCATTGTGGTGAATTCCTTTGGACAAATTGTAAAACAAAAAACAAATATTTCTACAAAAACAGTTACAATTTTGCGTAAAAATCTTCCAAGTGGGTTATATTATGTCCGTTTGATAAAGGATCATAAAATAATTAAAACAGGGACAATGATTATTATTGATAATTGAAACACTGTATAAATATGAAATGCACTGAGGCTAATAAATAAACTTCGTGTGGTCGAGGCTTGTCAGACAACCGGCGGAAACGAGATCTGGCATGAAGATATGTTGTACGGAAGCCTTTGCGGTATGATGTTTAAATAAGCTGGTTTGCTTTAGGGATTAAATGAGATTATGTTGTTTTATACTGTATTAAATTTTTATCTACCGGAAAATTGTTTTACTTTTAGTAAAAATTTGAAAGTAACTAGAGGTTATTGGACGAACTACCGTTACTCAACATAATGGTTTTTGTAATATGAAGACACAGTATAAATTTTTAATATTAAGCATTATTCTAATACTTTCAATTGGATGCAAAAAAGAACCAAATGCTGATTTTACAGTATCTCAAAGCAATGTAAGAATTTTCGAGACTATCAATTTGACAAATACCACGACTGATGGTTACAGTTATCTTTGGGATTTAGGAGATGGCACAACTTCTGATAATAAAGATTTTAGTTATTTTTATACTTCAGTTGGAAATTATACTATAAAACTATATGCATATTCAGAAAATTGTAAAAAGGAGAATATTGCTGAAAAAGATATTACTGTTACTGGTAATGAAACTGAAATCTTACTAGATACTAGAGACAATCAAAGTTATATAACTGTAAAGATTGGAAATCAGTGGTGGATGGCTGAGAACTTAAATTACCAGCCAAGTTCAGGGTCATATTATATGCTTACTAATAGTACCATATACACCCATGGATATTTGTATGATTGGATAACAGCATGTGATGTATGTCCAGATGGATGGCATCTTCCAAATGATTCTAACTGGTATGAATTAGTTAACTATCTTGGAGGTGATAGCATTGCTGCTGGTAAAATGAAAGAAGAAGGAACAATTCATTGGTGGGATCCCAATACTGGTGCTACAAATGAAAGTGGTTTTTTTGCTTTACCAATTGGACATTTTTATAATCACTATGATAATTATGGTAGAGCAGCCCAGTTTTGGTCATCTTCAGAAAGCAGTTCCCCATCTGCAAGGATGTGGTCATTGTTGTATGATAATATAGAAGTATTTAGTGGGACTACAACAAAGGATGTAATGATAAGTGTACGATGTATTAAAAATTAATAAATTAGGTTGGTTAACACTGACAAATCAGCGCTTTGCACCGTTTCATAGCCAAATACGTTAGACAGAAATTGAATATTTATCATTCAAATGTTCCATATCCTGTCCAACCTTTTTATCCAGAAGCCGGGCATAAATTTTAGTCATGCTGATAGAGGAATGACCGAGCATTTTTGAAACAGATTCGATTGGAACGTTATTATTAAGCGTTACAGTGGTTGCAAAAGTATGCCGGGCAAGATGGCTGGAAAAGTTCTTATTGATGCAGCAGATCTCAGCTATTTCTTTTAGATACTCATTCATTTTCTGGTTTGATCTTACAGGAAGTACAACATTTGTCTTTTTACAATAATCGTCGTTTTTATATTTATCAAGAATTTGCTGGGTAACAGATAGAATGGGAATGCTGCTCAGATTATCGGTTTTCTTTCTTTTAATCTTAATCCAGTTTTTGCCATCGGTACCAGTAACTATATTTTCTTTATTCAGACGTTTCAGGTCAGCATGAGCCAATCCGGTAAAACATGAGAATACAAAACAGTCGCGAACCTGTTCCACTCTTTTTGAAGCGAATTCTTTTTCCATAATTGTTTTAAGTTCATCCTCTGAAAGAAAACCCCTGTCCACTTTTTTAGGTCTCATTTTAAAGTTTACAAAGGGATCATGGTCAAGATAACCATTAGCAATGGCGATACGAACTATCTTTTTGAAGTTTTTAATGTATTTAAGAGTTGTATTATGGGCGCATTTACGGTTTGTTTTAAAGAAAAGCTCATAGTCGGTAATAAATTCATGATTCAACTCATTAATATATAGGTCATCTTTTTTGTATTTAAATCTAATGTACTCCTGAGTGTGCTTAAGTGATGTTTCGTACCTTTCAATAGTTTCAGGGGAATAGTCAATGCCTTTTAGGGGTATAAGTTTTAAATTATGCTCCCGGAACAGCTCAATAATCATTTTTCCTTTATCTGAAGGATCCTTAATTCCAAGGTATGCGTTTTTTAATGCAAGAGGAGTTATTTCATTTCCGGTTTCACGAAGATACTTGTAATGCTCGTAAATGCTGGATTTGATAGAAAAAAGATAGCCGTTTAGTTCCTTTGCGGATTTGCTTGATTTGTCAACTGTACCTGATTGGACAACCCAATGAGAAAACTCAATGTCCCGATAAACTGACATTTCAAGTTTCTTCTTATTAATGATAATTCTCAGATATACTGGCACTTTGCCATCGTTATCTATTCTGTGTTTTTTTACAAAAAAGTTGACAGTGAATGAGTTCTTGTTTTCCATAATTTGCTCAATTTTTAGCGTTATAAAATTAGTAAATATGGATATGATTAAAGAATGCAAAGTACTGTATGCTAGGGCAAAGGAATCAAAAAGTTGTCCATTGTTAATCAAAAGGTTGTGGACAACTTTGGGACAATGCAATACCCCGAAAAATGCCCTTAATCGCAGAAACGACTGAAAACAAAAAACCCTGATTACAGTAGGTATCAGGGTTTTGCTTCATTTTGCGTAGTCACTCAGCGGAGAAAGAGGGATTCGAACCCCCGGTCCAGTCGCCCGGACAACGGTTTTCAAGACCGCCGCATTCGACCACTCTGCCATTTCTCCGGTGCAAAAGTAAAACTATTTTTCCACATGGGGAAAAAACGACCGTAATTTTTAAAAATGGAGATAAATATACATATTGCAAAACCCGAAGTTTTCATTATGAAAATGGAAAAACAGCCTGAAAAATGGCTAATCTGGCCACAGTTATTAACAATTATGCCTATTTTTCAACAAAAACGCGTTTTTTTAACACTTTGCTTGCATAACATGTTATAAATTAACATATATTTGTCGCATATTTTATAATTTATTTACTAATCACAAAAATTATCAAGTTATGAACAAAGCTCAATTAATTGATTCAATTGCTAAAAAAGCAAAAATTACAAAAACTGACGCTAGAAAAGCATTAGATGCCTTCATGGTAACAACTAAAGAAACTTTGAAAAAAGGTGATGAAATCGCATTAGTTGGATTCGGATCATTCTCAACTACTAAAAGAAGTGCAAGAAAAGGAAGAAATCCTCAAACCGGTAAAGAAATGAACATCCCAGCAAGAAAAGTTGTTCGTTTCAGAGTAGGCGCTGATCTTTCTAAATCAGTAAAGTAATTTAATTGAGAAAAAAGAAGGGGAGTACAATTTGTACTCCCTTTTTTATTTGAAAAACATTTTACCTGTTTTTAATGTCCGTAAAAAAGAAACTCAATTTATATCTGCAAGAGTTTGTAACTCCTGAAAAAGCCGAAAACTTTCAATCAGTCATTGAAAACAGAACCAGATATCTGACAGTCGTTCTTGAAGATATTTACCAGCCACAAAATGCCAGTGCTGTGCTTAGGACATGTGATTGTTATGGTATTCAGGATGTTCATATAATTGAGAATCAAAATAAATACAGAATTAATCCTGATGTTGTACTGGGTGCTGACAAATGGTTAAATTTATTCAGATATAATAAAAAAAAATCAAATACAATTGATGCAATTAAAGCCTTAAAAAATGATGGTTACAGAATTGTAGCTACAAGTTTGCAAAATAATTCCATTCCTATAGATGACCTTAATCTAAAACAAGGAAAAATAGCATTAATTTTCGGTACTGAAACCAGAGGAATTTCTAAAGAAGTAATGAAAAATTCAGATGAATTTCTTAAAATTCCCATGTATGGATTTACAAAAAGCTTTAATATATCCGTATCTGCTGCAATAATTATTCATCACCTTACAGAAAAGTTAAGAAATTCAGGATTTCAATGGAAACTTTCAGAGGATGAAAAAGATGATATTCTTTTGGAATGGTTTCAAAAATCAATTAAAAGCTCAAAACTGATTATTTCAGATTATCTTAAAAAGAGCTCAGGAAATAACGATTTTCCGATATAAATTCCCTTTTTTCAGTAAATAAGTTCCTTTTGGCAAATCAGAAATATTAATTTTTATATGATTTATACCATTTGCTGATCTATAATTATAGATTTTCACCTTTTCCCCGTTCGAATCAAATAGTTCTACATAAATAATTTCTGATTTATCAGAATAGAATTCAATATTTAAATAATTATCTACCGGATTTGGATAAATAATTACATTATTTGAAAAATCCGGGATTTTATCAATCGATTTAAAAAGGGAGTCATAAATATTCTGGGCAGAAAAAGCCGCATTATAAAAATTCTGATAATTAATTCCGGCAAGCAATGCAAAACTAACTTTAAACGATTCACCTGACTGAACAGTAAATGGCCCTGCACTTATTAATCCGGCAACATCATTTATTGTGTCAAAACCTGCCGTGAATCTGGAGCTTGACAATGCTGTGAACTTTTCTGTTTTTGTAAAACCATCTGTTACATCAATTCCTCCCAAACCACCTGAAAAAAAATCAAAAGCGTAACAATTGTCATTATTATCTGATAGTAATTTTGCTCCTGCCCACAAATTGCTTCCGTCATTACTTTTTTCAATCATTAATCTGTTACTCTGATCATATTCTACAGTATTTAATACCAAATTATTTAAATCATAATCCATATATAAACCAAGATAAAGATTGTCCAGATGATGGCTGTTTAAATTTGTCAATTGATATTCAACTATGACAAAATCTTTTAATTCAAGCTGATTCCATGCATAAACATTTTGTTCAACCTGAATCCCTATTTTATTTGCTCCTGCCATTGAATCATCAAATTCTGATATAATTTCATAATCTGCAGTCTGTGGTGAACTTATCTTTGTTGCAGGTATTTGTAATGAAAAATTACTCTGATCTGACAAACAATCAATAACAGAATCATTGGCCACTCCAATCATTAATCCCGATTGTGTCAACAAGTTATAAGTGTTGTTATACTAAACTCCT
>JBDRPR010000632.1:0-2440 GCA_043826845.1 Bacteroidota bacterium | reverse complement strand
AGGCTTGTTGTGGTTTGATAAAGAAATGGAATAAGATATATTAGGATCCGGATCAATTAAAAGTTCGTGCAGGTTGTGGTTTGATAAAGAAATGGAATAAGATATATTCGAAGTTGCCACACTAACTCTGAAACATACGTTGTGGTTTGATAAAGAAATGGAATAAGATATATTAGTGGATATCGATTTAAATGCATCGCGCTTGTTGTGGTTTGATAAAGAAATGGAATAAGATATATTAAATGATTTTTAGTCGATCTACTTGCAAGGGTTGTGGTTTGATAAAGAAATGGAATAAGATATATTTGATTTACGATTATTAAGCAAAGCTGTACAGTTGTGGTTTGATAAAGAAATGGAATAAGATATATTAGTTGGCTTATAACCTTCTAATAATTATCTGCAAACAAAGAAATATATCTTATAAAAATGCGGTAGTTGAACATCAATTTTATGTTCTTCTACCGTTTTTTTTATTTTAAAACAGTTCCAGTTGTTGTGGTGCCGGCTCAAGCGGATTGGTGGATTTACCCCAAAAATTCATAATGTTTCCATATTGTTTATCCGTAATACGCAAAATACTCACCTGTCCCTTGTTGGGTATAATATTCTCAATACGCTTCTGGTGAACATCAGCACTTTCACTGCTTGCACAATGCCTTATATATACAGAAAATTGCATCATGCTAAAACCATTGTCCAATAAGCTTTTTCGAAACTTTGAAGCAACTTTTCGTTCCTTCTTAGTATTTGTCGGTAAATCAAAAAAAACAAATAACCACATAATTCTGTAAGCATTTAGTCTTGTTTGCATTATTCTAAATTTCAGGATATTCAAGTGTCTTTTGATTGCCTGAGAAACATTTGGCAAGTGATGCAGTAGTTTGTGAAAGACCTACCATCAATGGGCGCTTTGTTTTTTCAAATACAACATCTGTTGTAAGCAATTGCATAAATTCTGCTTTATCATTTGTTGTAAGTTCGAACTCAAAATTTTTCAATGTATTACGCTTAACAACAAGTAAATCAACATATGGTCTGTATGGTTCCATAATATCATCAGCAAGGCAAAACGCATTATATTTGTTGTGATGATGTATCCCAAGAGTTGGCAATAATCCTGAACCAACCAATGCTCTCGCAACAGCTGCTCTGAGAATGGAATAACCGTAGTTCAAAGCATTGTTTGGTGGAATACCAATTCGGTCTCGTGTAAATTCATTCCCGAATAATTGGTTCCAGTAAATTCGCGATGCCTGTGCTTCCCTGTTTGTAGAATCACCACTTGCTACATTTTTTGCAAGTTCAGTTAATTTCAGATAATTTTTACCAAGGCTTTTTAATACTGCTGCCTGATTATTGATCTTTGCAACAATAGTTTGTTTCCAAAGCTGTTTTTTTAAAGGTTCGCTTGCCTTTATCTGATTGCTGAACATCTCACTTTGCAAATGATGTCCGTCTAAATTCAGCAACATTGATGATGGATGATGTTTTGAATCACAAAAAACTACGGCAACATTATTGTCGGCTAGTTCTTGAGCAACTTTAATAGTAATTGTAATTTGAGGGTTTTCAAGAATTACAAAGCCCAAATCCTCAATAGGTGTTTGCTTGGTTTCACCTGTAGTTCTACAGGAAATAACCAATTGCTTATTTTTTACTGACAAATAATAAGGATTACTGAAAAATAAGGAACGTTTAAGCATAATGGTAATTTTGTGTTTATTATACAATATTACCATAATCATTTTGAAAATATAAAGTTATTTTCTTTTTATTTATTCGTGAAACTCAAATTTCAAGAATGGAGTGAATTGAAATTTGCTAGTTGAATTAATACCGATAGCAAAGCGTATCGGGATAAATGAGATGATTATTCCGCCTCCTGAAGCGAGAATATCCTAACCGAAGGGTTAACCCGTCTGCTTACTGTGAGGTGATTTATTTGAGCTTCACGATAAATATACTGCCGGTTTATTGATAAATCAAAAAGCAAAATCGAAGAAGAAATGAGTTTTTCAATTGAAAAATTGTAACTTTGCTTTAATTATTTAATTGAAATGGAATTATTTTTATCCGATAAAGAAATTAAGGAACTTCTCGATGAAAGGAAACAATTAACGATTGCTCCTGAAGAATTACTTAGAAACATGAAGGATAAAAGAGGTCATAGAGGATCTGAGCATGTAATACCAAGACCTGATGGAAGTTCTTTTGTCATTAAAGTCAGGTTAGGCAATGAAAATCCTTTAGATTTTTCAGCGATTTTAGGCTATAATCCGCCAAAATCCACTAAAATATTCTTGTTAAGACGTTATAATGGTAAAAGTCATGAGCATAAAAATAAATTAGAAAACGAAAATGTGTTTTATGATTTTCATATCCATACTGCAACAGAACGCTATCAGAGAGAAGGAGTAAAAGAAGAGTTCTTTGCTGA
>JBDRPR010000631.1:0-8764 GCA_043826845.1 Bacteroidota bacterium | reverse complement strand
GTTAGCTTGGTGCAAAACCCTTTTCAGCAGGTTTACTATACATTGGATAATACGGAACCTGATGAAACTTCAAGTTTATTCAATTTTCCTATAACAATTGACTCCACTTCTACACTGAGATTAAGGGCATACAGATCAGGGTATATTCCTAGTATGACTTTTTCCTATACTTATTTTATTAACTATAATTCTTCAATTCCGGTTTTATCAATGGTTACTGATCCTGATAATTTATTTGGTGCATCAGGTATTTATAGTTATCCGACAAATGGATTAGAAAAACCAGTTCATATTGAATATTATGAAGCAAATGGTAGTCAGGGTTTTTCAATTGATGCGGGTATGAAAATTCATGCACCTGATACTAAACCTCAAAAAGCTTTTCGATTTTATGCCAGAGACCAATATGGTGATAGTGAAATAAATTATCAGATTTTTAAAGATAAAAATATAAATGTTTTCAAGCGATTAGTTCTAAGAAATGCAGGAAACGATGGTATTCAGGTTTCGACCAACAGGACAAATCTTCGGGATCCATTGGTAAATATTGCATCCGGAAAAATAAATACAACTGTTGGATATGCATCATCAAATTCAGTTAATGTATTTATAAATGGTGAATATTGGGGGATGTACAATTTACGTGAAAGAATTGATAAGTATTATATTGAAGAAAACTATGGCTATCCAAACGATCAACCAATGGACTTATTAGAACGAGCATTTGGTTATCCAAGCAACAGAAATGCGATAGAAGGAAGTTGGACAGATGCTTATAATCTTGAATTCTATTGGGATACAAATGATTTAAACATTCAGGCAAACTGGGATTATGTAACTGATAAAATTGATGTTCAGAATTTTGCTGATTATTGGATAATTGAATGCTACTTTGGTAATTTTGATTGGCTGACTAATAATATTAAATTCTGGAGACCTTTAAATCCGATAGGGAAATTCAAGTACATACTTTGGGATGTGGACCATGGACTTGGTTTGCCTTATTTAACTTATGGGGACCCGGAATGGAATACATTATATTGGGCAACAAGCAGTGACATGGCAGGAAGACCTGATTACGGGCAGAATACAAGAGTTATTCGTGGGTTACTTACCAACAATGATTTCAAAGAACATTTTATTATCAGATATGCTGATTTGCTTAATTCTTATTTATCTGTAAATGAATTATTGGAAACTATTGACTCTGTGTACAATTATGTATATCCTGAAATGCAAAATCAGATTAACAGATGGGGAAGTAGCAGCATGGTACAATGGGAAAATTCTGTTCAGACAACAAGAAATTATGCAATTAACCGAAAAGATTATGTGAGAGATCATATAAGACAAAAATTCAACCTGGATACCCTGATTAATCTTTCGTTGAATGTTTTTCCGGCTGATGCTGGATATATTGATCTGAACACAATAACTGTCACTGAATTTCCATGGTCGGGATTATATTATCGTGGGATGTCGAATAAGCTTACTGCTATCGCAAAACCAGGCTATGAGTTTATGGGTTGGCAAAATACTATTATTGATTCTGCTTTTATTGATGTGATTACTGTAGGAGATACTGGTCTTGTGGCTATTTTTCAACCTACTGTTGTTGTTGACACTTCAATTGTGATTAATGAGATTAATTATAATTCTGCTGTATTTTGGGACACGAAAGATTGGATTGAATTGTATAATCCGGCTTCAGTTAATATAGACCTTTCAGATTGGGTGTTTTTTGACGAAGACAACAATCATTCTTTTATATTTCCAACAGGCACTGTTATTGATTCATATGATTATCTGGTTTTATCTGAAGACACAAGTTCACTGAAAATGTTTTTTCCAAATTTAAATAAAGTAATAGGAGATTTTAATTTTGGTTTAAGTAATTCAGGCGAATTAATCAGATTATATGATAATTATGGATTTTTAGTTGATACTGTATATTATATGGATGGATTTCCATGGCCTGTTGAGCCTGATGGAGATGGACCTACATTAGTTTTAATTGACCCCATCCTTGATAACGCCTTATATTCAAGTTGGGTATTTAGCAGTAACCCGTACGGTTCTCCAGGTTATCCGGATACAGTAGATATGACAGGTTTTTTAGTGAATTCATCAATTAAAATTAATTTTGATATATATCCTAATCCTTGTAATTACTTTACAGTTATATATTTGAATAATCCTATCAGACAGAATGTTATTATTAAAATTTCAGATATTGAAGGAAATGTAATAGAAGAGATTGTAAACCGGAATTTTGATATTGGAAATTATAAGTTTTCAGTAAATGTAAAATCTGGTTTGACAAATTTGTTAAAACCAGGCATTTATTTAATATTTCTTGAATCAGAATCAGAAGTTTTTGTAAAAAAATTACTTATTATTTAACTTTCCCAAATTCATTAATTATTTTATCAGCAATTATTTCTGATAATTTATAGTTAGATTCTTTTGTCCAACCTGCAATGTGAGGAGTCAATATTACATTTTTTGCATTTATCAGATAATCAAATTCAGAAGGAAGTGACTGCTTGAAGAAATCTTCAAAACTGGATTTTTCATATTCCAGCACATCTAAACATGCACCAAGTATCTTCCCTGACATCATATTTTCAACAAGATCTGATGTTTTAATAATTTTTCCACGTGAAGTATTAATCAGATATATGTTTCTTGCGAAGTAGTTAATAAAATTTGAGTTTACGATCTCAAGTGTTTCTTTGTTTAATGGAATATGCAGGCTTATAATATCACTTTCATAAAATATTGTCTTAAGACTAACTTCTCTGACATAATTATCTGAGAATCCTGATTTGTATTTGTCGAAAGCTATGATGTTAACTGAAAAACTGCTGAGCTTTTTTGCAAATGCCGAACCGGTATTTCCATAACCAATAATTCCGATAGTTTTACCCATCAACTCCGTTCCCCTGTTTTCTTCTCTTTTCCACAAGCCTGTCTTTATTTCCTGATGCGCTACATTAATATTATTAAATAAATTGAGAATCATTCCTACTGCATGCTCTGCAACCGAATCACGATTTCCTTCAGGAGAGTTGAAACATATAAGTCCTTTTTTTTCTGCATAAGAAACATCAATATTCTCAAGTCCAGAGCCAATCCTTGCAATAAATTTTAAATTTATTGCTTTATCGATTAATAATCTGTCTAGAGTAATTTTACTTCGCAGGATAATTCCTTGAAAATCAGATATAATATTTTCAATTTCATCAATTTTAATTTTTGGCAAATACTCACATTTGAATCCTGCGTCAACTAGCCTGTTTAATAGAATATCATGAGCGCTATCTATGATTAAAATATTGAAATTGCTGTTTTTCACAATAGTATTTATTTTCTGTCGTAAAAAGGATTTTTAGATAAAGATGCAAGAGGGATACCGAAGATGATTATGTAATCTTTAGAAAATATGTTCAAATCTAACACAGCTTGCCCGACAGTGTACATAATTCTATTGTCTGCTTTAAAGGATGAAGCTGTACTTGCAGCAGATCCTATTGCAATACCAAGATCGACAGTATTGAAAACGCAGGGTGTTTTAATATTTTTTTCAGCACATGTTTCAAATCCACACATACCACAATTAAGATCAATATGTTGAATTTTAGATGCGATAAGAACAATTGCTTCAGCACTTAGAATATTTTCAGCATCTCTGATAAAAGATGACCGTTGTTTTTTCTCGCCTATGTCTTTCATTTTTAAAGATATTCTTTCTATATCTTGATCTGTAGCAATTTTAACATCAAGAAAATTCAGACCTCTTCCTTTTGGTGCAGTTCTGGCGGCAATCACCATAATTTCTGCAATTTCCTGAATTATTTTTTTTGTCAGTTCATTTTCATTTATTATAGCCATAATGTATATTATTTAACGGTTAAAGACCAACGCCATACCTTTAATTGTTTCATTAAAAATCCCATTGTCATATACAAGATTTCCATTTACAAATGTCTGCAGGATTTTTGTTTTTAATGTACTTCCTTCAATTGGAGACCATCCGCATTTATAAAAAATATTATTTTTTTCAACAGTCCATTTATTATCAAGGTCAAGCAACACCATATCTGCCCAATAATTTTTTCTTAAAAATCCACGATTTTCAACATTATATAGGATTGCAGGATTATGGCACATTTTTTCAACTATTTTCTCCAGATTTATCTTCCCCTCTTTATAAAAATCCAACATTACCGCAAGGCTATGTTGAACAAATGGTCCTCCTGAAGGAGATTTTGTATAAACATTTTTCTTTTCCGACAAAGTATGAGGTGCATGATCAGTAGCAATAATATCAATAATATCGCTATTAACTGCATCCATCAAAGCTTCTTTATCAATTTTTGATTTTATTGCCGGATTGCATTTTATCAAATTACTTTTAGTCTTGTAATCAGAATTATCAAAAAGCAAATGATTAACGCAAACTTCAGCTGTAATTCGTTTATCAGATAACTTCAGGGTACTATCAAAAAGCTGTAATTCCTTTTTTGAGGATAAATGCAAAACATGCAATTTTGTTTCATGTTTTTTTGCAATTTTAACAGCTAGTGAAGATGAATTAAAACAAACAGTACTATTCCTGATTTTAGGATGAAATTCAACAGTTATGTCGCTACCATATATATTATAATAGTGTGTGAAATTTTTGTTTATTAAGGTATCATCTTCACAATGAGTAGCAATAAGACATTTACATGACTTAAATATTGATTCAAGAACAGAAATATCATTTACAAGCATATTACCTGTTGATGAACCCATGAATATTTTTATTCCGCAGGTACTTCTTTTATCAATTGAGATTAATTCTTTTAGATTATTGTTTGTAGCACCAATATAGAAAGAATAATTTGCTAAAGATTTAGATGAGGCAATTTTAAATTTTTCTTCCAATAATATATTTGTAGTAGTCTGAGGAATTGTATTAGGCATTTCCATATAGGAAGTCACTCCTCCAGCAACAGCAGCACGAGATTCAGAATAAATATCGCCTTTATGAGTTAACCCTGGTTCACGGAAATGCACCTGATCGTCAATAACACCGGGAATTAAGTACTTTCCTTTAGCGTCAATACTTAGTTTTAATCCATTAATAGATGTCTGTTTATTATAGATTATTTCAGAAATTCTCTGACCGGAAATCAGGATAGTTCCTGTTTTTATTTGATTTTCATTTACAATAAATGCATTATTTATTGCAATGTCAGGCTTTTGCATCATTTATCGCATGATATTTTTTAAACCAACTTCTGATTTTCATCTTAATAACACCCCATATAGCTTCATTAAAAATACCCCCACTCATTTTTGATTTTCCATTTTTTCGATCAGTAAAAATAATAGGGACTTCAATGAATTTAAATCCAAATTTCCATGCAGTAAACTTCATTTCAATCTGGAATGCATATCCCTTTAATTTAATATTATCAAGGTCAATAGTTTCTAATACTTTGCGCGCATAGCAAATAAAACCAGCTGTAGTATCTTTTATTTTCATTCTCGTAATAAATCTGACATAAGCAGATGCATAGTAGGACATAATAACCCGACCAATTGGCCAGTTTACGACATTAACACCCGAAACATATCTTGAGCCGATCGAAAAATCAGCTCCATCAGACTTACACGCATTATATAAATTTATCAAATCATGAGGAGGATGAGAGAAATCAGCATCCATTTCAAAAATATAATTGTATTTGCGTTCAAGAGCCCATTTAAATCCTGAGATATAAGCAGTTCCTAATCCAAGTTTTCCAGATCTTTGAACAAGGAATAGGTTTTCAGTATATTTTGTCTGAAGATTTTTGACAATATCTGCAGTTTTGTCTGGAGAATTATCATCAACAATAAGTATATCAAATTTTTTTTGAAGATTGAAAACAGTTTCCAATATCAGCTCGATATTGTCCTTTTCGTTGTAGGTAGGGATTATAACTAAGCAATCAGACATATAATAAATAAGTGAAAGCGAAGATATAATATTATATTAATATAATAAGGAATTTTAATTATAAAAAAGGTTAAAAGCTAATAAATACAGAATAAAATTAAATTTATTATTCATATAATCAGCGAGTAAAATTAAAAACGAAAAATAAATAAAAAAAACACTAAAAAACATTGTATTGTAAAATTATTACTTCATATCTTTGCATCCGCAATTTTAGAATACATTCTTAAAAAAGTTTAAAAATAATTTTAAAAATTGTTTGCATAGATAAAAAAAGTATTTATCTTTGCAGTCCCAAAAAATGAAATAGTTCTTTGAAAAGATTGAAGAGAAAGAGCGACAATAATAAATGTCGTTGCAGATAGTAACAAACAATTAAATCTTGAGTAGACATTAATAACTTTTCTTTACAATGAAGAGTTTGATCCTGGCTCAGGATGAACGCTAGCGGCGGGCTTAACACATGCAAGTCGAGGGGTAACAGGGGTAGTAATATCCGCTGACGACCGGCGCACGGGTGAGTAACGCGTATGCAACCTACCTTTAACTGGGGGATAGCCCGGGGAAACTCGGATTAATACCCCATAACATTTCAGAATCGCATGATTTTGAAATTAAAGTTCAGACGGTTTAAGATGGGCATGCGTGCCATTAGTTAGTTGGTGAGGTAACGGCTCACCAAGACAGCGATGGCTAGGGGGTCTTAAAGGATGATCCCCCACACTGGTACTGAGACACGGACCAGACTCCTACGGGAGGCAGCAGTGAGGAATATTGGGCAATGGACGCAAGTCTGACCCAGCCATGCCGCGTGCAGGATTGAAGGCCCTATGGGTTGTAAACTGCTTTTATTTGGGAAGAAACCCTCTGATGTATCAGGGGCTGACGGTACCAAAGGAATAAGCATCGGCTAACTCCGTGCCAGCAGCCGCGGTAATACGGAGGATGCAAGCGTTATCCGGATTCATTAGGTTTAAAGGGTGCGTAGGCGGAATAATAAGTCAGTGGTGAAATCTTACCGCTTAACGGTGAAATTGCCATTGAAACTGTTATTCTTGAGTATAGTTGAGGTGGGCGGAATGTGTAGTGTAGCGGTGAAATGCTTAGATATTACACAGAACACCAATTGCGAAGGCAGCTCACTAAACTATTACTGACGCTGAGGCACGAAAGCGTGGGTAGCGAACAGGATTAGATACCCTGGTAGTCCACGCCGTAAACGATGATCACTCGTTGTTCGCAATACATCGTGAGCGACTGAGCGAAAGCATTAAGTGATCCACCTGGGGAGTACGTCGGCAACGATGAAACTCAAAGGAATTGACGGGGGCCCGCACAAGCGGAGGAACATGTGGTTTAATTCGATGATACGCGAGGAACCTTACCTGGGCTTAAATGTAGAACGATTTACCGGGAAACTGGTATTCCCTTCGGGGCGATTTACAAGGTGCTGCATGGTTGTCGTCAGCTCGTGCCGTGAGGTGTCGGGTTAAGTCCCATAACGAGCGCAACCCTTATCGTTAGTTGCCAGCGGGTAATGCCGGGGACTCTAATGAGACTGCCATCGTAAGATGGAGGAAGGTGGGGATGACGTCAAATCAGCACGGCCCTTATGTCCAGGGCTACACACGTGTTACAATGGTCAGTACAATGGGCAGCTACCTGGTGACAGGATGCTAATCTCCAAAACTGATCTCAGTTCGGATCGTAGTCTGCAATTCGACTACGTGAAGCTGGATTCGCTAGTAATCGTACATCAGCAATGGTACGGTGAATACGTTCCCGGGCCTTGTACACACCGCCCGTCAAGCCATGGAAGCCGAGGGTACCTGAAGTCCGTAACCGCAAGGAGCGGCCTAGGGTAAAACTGGTGACTGGGGCTAAGTCGTAACAAGGTAGCCGTACCGGAAGGTGTGGCTGGAACACCTCCTTTCTAGAGTAGATTTTGTTGTTTATCATTGAAATATGATGACATTTATTTGTTCTTTCTCTTCTTTTTTTAAAATATTAATCCCAGAGCGGATGCTACTCAGTCCCGTAGCTCAGCTGGTTAGAGCACTACACTGATAATGTAGGGGTCCGCAGTTCAAGTCTGCGCGGGACTACAGGATACGCAATGGGGGATTAGCTCAGTTGGCTAGAGCGCCTGCCTTGCACGCAGGAGGTCAAGGGTTCGACTCCCTTATTCTCCACATTGTTCTTTAAAATATTTGTGATTGATTTTACGATTTTTTGTAAATGTTATCACTGTCTGGATAATTTTAATCTGGAAAAGTTCTTTGACGTATTGGAAAAGTTTTAATTAATGTAAGTAAAAATAGAAATATTCTGTATAACAGAAAAGAAAGTTAATAAGAGCGTATGGTGAATGCCTTGGCTCTCAGAGGCGATGAAGGACGTGATAAGCTGCGATAAGCCATGGGGAGCTGCAAATAAGCTTCGATCCATGGATTTCCGAATGGGGAAACCCGATATCATGAAGTGATATCATCCTGACACTTGTGTCGGGAAGCAAACCCGGAGAACTGAAACATCTAAGTACCCGGAGGAAGAGAAAACAATAGTGATTCCCTAAGTAGTGGCGAGCGAACGGGGAATAGCCCAAACCATCGTTGTTTCGGCAATGATGGGGTTGTAGGACTGTAATATAAAATTTATTTTTAAATGGAATTTTCTGGAAAGTTAAACCATAGTGGGTGATAGTCCCGTACACATAATAAAATAAATTTTTAACAGTATCCTGAGTAGCACGGGACACGTGAAACCCTGTGT
>JBDRPR010000630.1:0-4306 GCA_043826845.1 Bacteroidota bacterium | reverse complement strand
TTATATTAATATTATTAATTCTTTTATTTTTTTCAGTTATAGAGTCTAAAGCCCAAACCTTTATAAATAATACAATTGAACCCGACGACTGGACTGATTCTATTTCAAGAATTGTAACAGTAAACGGCTTACCTGCAAATTTGTGTGGGGGTAATGTTGAATTAATCCAGGTTAATCTGAACATGGGAGATAGTGTAAATAGCCATTCTCTTGGTAAAATGAGTGTAACATTAACATCACCGGAAGGTAATACTATTACAATTGTTGTTTATAATCCTATTGGAACATGTACTTTTCCAGGAGCCGGTGACATTAAACTTAGAACAAAATTTCGTGATAATCAATATTTAGTTTGGCCGGCAGAACATGCTGCTGGTGCTTATCCTTGGCATATTGGATATTACAGAACAGGCACGGTAAATAATTTCAGTGACTTTTGTGGTGAAAATCCTAATGGAGACTGGCTGGTTAAATTTCATGAATATACAGTAACTGACGGGGCACAATTTAATAAAGTTGAACTTATTTTTAAAAATGCTCTTCCTGAAAATGACCAAACCCTGGATGATTCTCCTGATAACTGTGATACACCGGGTTGTATAGGAGGTGACCAGATTACAATCGCTACAAATAATAGTTATACTCCTTATGGTGAAGATTTACCTAATACTTTAGAAGGCTGTGGATGGAATGGTGCACAAAATAATTCGGGATGGTTCGGTTTTACTCCTACTGAAACTTCCTGTATAATTACAATATCAGGATTATCAGACTTTGTACAGGCAATTTGCGTTGGCAATTCTGCAGGTTTATGTACTGCTGCAAATTATTATTTACTTACAGGAGGATGCCCTTATAATCTTATAAACGATGATTATCCTTCTGCACAATATTCAAATGGCTCTGATGCAAATATGCAGTTTAAATTATCAAATCTTATAATTGGTGAAACATATTACTTGGTTTTAGATGGTACAGGAGGTGTTATTTCGCCTTTTTATATAGAAGTGGATAATGCTGATTTTTGTACTATTTGTCCCATTCCTACAATTACTCAACAACCTTCTGATATTACTATATGCGAGGGAGATAATGCTATTTATACTGTTTCAGCTTTTGGAAACCCTCCTTTAAGCTACCAGTGGAAAGTTAATGAAGGTAGCGGTTTTATTAATGCTTCAGGTGGCGTTTATACAGGTATTACTACTGATACATTAGTCATTACAGGAGCATCATCCTCAATGAATGGATATGAATATTGTTGTCAGATCAGTGACTTATGCGGACCTGCTCAAAGTGATACTGTTATTTTAATAGTTAATGCATTACCTTCAGCAAACGCAGGTTCCGATGTTGCAATATGCAATGGAAATTCTACAACCATTGATGCAAGTGGCAGTACAGGAAATCCCGTATTAACTTATGACTGGGACAATGGTCTTGGTGCCGGAGTGTCTCATTCTGTTTCTCCTTTATCAAATACAACATACACAGTTACAGCAACAGACGGTAACAGTTGTACAAATACCGATGCTGTCGTAGTAACCGTAAATGCTTTACCAAGTGTAAATGCAGGTATTGACCAGACAGTTTGCACAGGCACAGCAGTAACTTTATCAGGAAGCGGTGCAACTTCATATATATGGGATAACGGGTTGACAAATGGAACACCTTTTACAGCTTTGTCAACAATAACTTATACAGTAACAGGAACAGATGGAAACGGTTGCTCAAATACCGACCAGGTAATTGTCACTGTAAATGCTTTACCGATAGTCAGTTTTACAGGATTAAATTCACCATATTGTGCAGGAGATCCACAATTTAATATCGTTGGTAATCAGGCGCCATCAGGAACTTACACTCCGGCTTTTATTGATAATGGAGACGGTACGGCAACAATTGATCCGACTGTTGCAGAAATATATAATATAACATATTCATACACTGATGGAAATGGTTGTTTAGCTTCCGATGTTCAGCAACTGACAATAAACGAAATTCCTTCGGTTAATTCACTTTTAATTACTGACATTACTGTTTGTGCAGCGCCTTATGATGGTGAAATTACAGTCACTGCAACAGGTGGTGCAGGTGTTTATGATTACTCAATTGACGGCGGGACATATTCTTCAAATAATACATTTACAGGATTAAATGTTGGTGCATACACAATATCAATACTTGATACCAATTCCTGTTCGCTGGATACAATTGTTACGGTAAATAATAATGCCGGATTTAATATTGACAGCATAATTGTATCAGAAATTTTATGTTTTGGTGACACAAATGCCCAATTAACGATTTATGCTCAGGATGCAGTGATATACAGCATTGACAATGGGACTACCTACGGAAGTGACAGCATATTTTATAATCTTGGAGCAGGAACATATAATATTATGGCTCAGGACGCTGGTAGTTGCATTGATATCAGCATTATAAATATATCTGAACCATCTTCTCTTGAATTAAATACATCTTTTACAAATGAAAGTTGCAACGGAAGTAATGGTACCGCTGAAGTAAATGTAACCGGAGGAATTATTCCATATAATTATCTCTGGTCAAATGACTCTACAGATTATATAATAACCAATTTATCTGCTGGTAATTATTCCGTTACTGTAACAGATAATAACGGTTGTTCAACTGATACAAGTCTCACTATTATAAATGATGGAGGGATATTATCAACTTCATTCACAAATATTACAGATGTTGATTGTTATGGAAATTCGACAGGGTCAGGAACAATTCAGGTAACAGGATCAGGAACTTATACTTATTTATGGTCAAATGGTGACACAACAGCAACAACATCTGGTATTCCTGCAGGAACATATTTTATGACAGTATCTGACCTGTTTGGCTGTTCCGGATTTGACACATTACTTATTACTCAACCTGCTATTCTTTCCTATAGTGATTCCATTGTCAATGTTACATGTCATGGATATAATAATGGACAGATTTATTTGAATGTAACCGGAGGCACTCCCTCATATTCATATTCATGGATTGGCCCGAATAGCTTTAGTTCTACAAGTGCAAATATTTCTAATTTATCACATGGCGGATATTATGTGACAATTACGGATGCTAACGATTGTTCTGTTTCAGGAATTGAATTCTCTATTTCTGAACCTGAAAAACCTGTAACGATAGTAATTTCTGCAAATCCACCAGAATGTTATAATAATGCAGACGGTATTGCCAATGCTACTGTTACAGGAGGAACTCCTCCATATGAATATTTCTGGTCAAACGATGACACAGGAACTTCAGCCTCTAATCTTGGTAGTGGTGAATATAATATCACTGTTATTGATGGAAACTTATGTACTGAAATTGATACTTTCTTTATTTCTGCTCCTGATCAGATTATTTCAAATGAAACTATTACAAATACAAGTTGTATCGGAAACAACGATGGTAATATTTTATTAAATGTGTCAGGAGGCACTGCACCTTATTCATTTGTATGGAATACAGATCCGGTTCAATATGACTCGTTGGTAATTAATTTATTTGCAAATGATTATTCAGTAACAATTACCGATTTCAATAATTGTGCAGCAGTTAATCAATACACCGTTTCAGAAGGAACAGATATATGCCTCAATATACCAAATGTTTTCACCCCAAATGGGGACGGAGTGAATGATATATGGGAAATTACCGGAATAAATTTGTATGAGAAAGTTGACCTCGAAATTTTTAACAGATGGGGAGATGTGATTTATGCTTATAGCGGATCAGGTAGCGGATATGCATCAAATCCATGGGATGGCACATTTAATGGAAGAGAATTGCCAATAAGTTCATATATATATGTTCTTGATATTATAGATAGTTCTGAATCTTATAATGGCATTGTAACAATTAAAAAATAAAAATTTAAGCATATTATTCTAAACCAATATCAAGTTAATTAAAAAGATTTTAATATAATCAAATTTGTTATTCGGGATCGGTGCTACAAGAAAGTAGAGCAATGTGGCTTTTCCTATATTGGACACTTATGAATGTGCAATCGGGATAAAATGTTAAAGCTATATATTGATCAGATATACATGGTTTTTAATTTGATTTGTGATTGTGCCAGGATTATTTCATGATCCTGAGGTGCTCCGAATTCCGAAAGTAAAACTCAAATCGAAGATTTGAGCTTTACTTTCTTAGTGATTTTATTAAGAATTTTTGAGTTTAATAAAATCTTTAATGATAAAATTTCTATTTTTGATACATAATTACAATTTTAATACATTATTTTAATATAAACCCTTTTTCAACACAAATG
>JBDRPR010000629.1:0-3791 GCA_043826845.1 Bacteroidota bacterium | reverse complement strand
TAACACTGGATTTAATCTCTTAATAATAGATGTATCAGGAAAAAAAATATTTAATAATCAGGATGTTTCTAAGAATGGTTGGTTAAATATCGATTTTGAGAAGGATGGAATATATTATATAAAACTTACTTCACAAAAAGGAAACAGGGTTTATTCCATAATTCAGATCAACAATACACTGACTTTAGGTAGAATTAACCAGACTAACCTTATTTCAGGTGAATACAATTATTCAGATACTTTATTGCTTTCCATAGATGGCTATTATGATTCAAAAATTCTTGTTTCAGACATTAGTACAGTTCAAATTCAGCAATATCAAATGCTTAAACTTGAATATGATAATCTGTATTATTTTAATGTTTTACTCAGTAAGAATGCATATGATATGATTAGCAGTGAACCGTCAAAAACACATCTTGGAAACATCGAATCGGTCAAGGCTATGGTAGATAAATCTGCTGACCTTGTTTATTATATGAATACAAATCTTTACCTGTCACATTATATATTTGCAGTTGAACAAATGAATTATCCTTACGAACATTCAATATTTAACGCTCAGCAATATACAGATAGTCCACAGCGATACCTTTTTCCGATAACAATAAATTATTACAGCGATCTTGATATTTATACCTTTGAATTTTTCGCCGGCACCGGAGCAAGTTGCGAAGACATCTACCATTGTTATGAAAAACTGCTGGAAACTTCATACATGAAAGAAAAACTGTATTTTTATTCAACAAATGCACTATGGGATAGTTGCCATGACATTCCTACCATTACTCCAAATGAACTATTTGATGGACAGAATTATCAGGCTTTGAATCTTGCAGAAAATTATGGTTATCTTCAAAAAGTAAATATTACTGATGTTGGCAATACAGAACTTCAAAGGCATGATATTTTGCTGACAGATGGAATCCCGTTGGATTTAAATGTAATAGCAGGAATAATCACAACAGAATTCCAGTCACCCTTAAGCCATATAAATGTGCTGAGTCATAACCGTGGTACTCCGAATATGGCATTAAAGGACGGATTTACGAATCCGGTTCTGGATAGCCTTATTGGAGAACTTGTTTACTTGCAGGTTTTGAGCAATTCATTTACTATCAGAAAAGCAAGCTTGTCAGAAGCCATGACATTCTGGGTACAGTTTGAGCCATCTGATACAATTGTACTCGAAAAAGATACATCGGATTATGGATTGATAGATCTGAATAATTGTTCATTGTCTGATGTAATAAGAGTGGGTGGAAAAGCAGCCAATTTTTCAGAATTAATCAATACTTTTGATGCAACCGGGATTGAACCTCCTTTACCTGAAGCATATTTTGCAATACCATTCTGTTATTATGAACACCATTTAGCCAATAATGATATTGATAGCTATATCGTTGATATGCTTAATAATGTAAATTTTTGGACAAATAGTTCCACAAGAAAAATGATGCTTTCTCAACTCAGAGACAGCATCATTAATAGCCCTGTTGATCAGAATTTATATGATAGTGTTTATGCTCACCTGTTGCTCGATCCACGCTTTACATCATTCCAATTTCGTTCATCCACAAATGCTGAAGACCTGGAAGGTTTTAACGGTGCAGGATTATATGATTCTTTCACGGGTAAATTAATTGGTGTGGATTATCCCATTGATATGGCAATAAAAAATGTGTGGGCAAGTTTATGGAATTTCACTGCTTTCGAGGAAAGAGAGTATTATAATATCGATCAATTATCCTGTTCTATGGGAATTCTTGTACACCGTTCATTCCCTGATGAAGATGCAAACGGGGTTACGATAACTAAAAACATGTTCAATATTAATCATGGATATATGGTCAATGTGCAGTTTGGTGATATCAGTGTTGTAAACCCTTTTCCCGGAGTTATTTGTGACCAGCTTGTGATTTATACATTTTCACTGATCGGAGAACCATATACCATTGAATATAATTACTTTTCGAATGTTTCAGGAACCAGTACCGAACATGTAATGACTGATGTAGAATTATACAAGTTAGGGGATTATCTCGGCCATATAAAAAATTACTTTTTCAATAATGTGTACGATTGCAACTGCCCTTATAATGATTTTGGTCTTGATATTGAATTTAAACTCGATTCTCAGGTGAATCCAAGAAAATTATACATTAAACAAGCTCGTCCGTATTAATACCATATTAAACTGTAGGATACAGTTGTTTTATCATATTGCATTTTGATGGATTAATTTCATTTACCCTGTATTGTTTTGACTACCCTCGTTCGTGCGCGTCTACCTGAAAGTCAGATAAATCTCCAGACGCGTACCATTAAGTGTCACGTCCAGCAGTCTTTTTTTATCCTTTCGCTCAAACATGTTTGGCTTCTGCGGATTAGTTTCATTGGTCAGGAATTGGATTTAAGCTAAACAGTTCCTGATAAAGAAATTGTCGAGTGGTACGATAAAAGCAGAGGCAATAATCGGGAAACCATTCGCTTATAACAATACAAAACCAAAGTATATCTATCGGGATGTTTCTTTATTTACGGCAATTTTCAACCCTATTAAATCAAAAATTAGCAATTTTAACAAACTGGTTTTTTCCGAAAAAATTACTGTATTAAATTTTTATCTCCCTGCAAATTGCATTACTTTTAGTCAGAATTTGAGAATAAACGACAGTTGTTAGACGAACTGCCGTTATGGGCAAGTGTATTAAGACAACTGCATTGCTTTTGGCAACATTAATAAAAAAGGGATACATCTATTCCAATAAAGAACATAATAATTATAACCAAGAGCAATATTTTGATAATAATCGGGACGGTTATCCCAATAATATTTTTCAGAGTTAATTGACCATGCAGAAATACCCTCGTTCGTGCGCGTCTACCTGAAAGTCAGATAAATCTCCAGACGCGTACCATTAAGTGTCTCGTCCAGCAGTCTTTTTTTATCCTTTCGCCCAAAAAAGTTTGGCTTTTGCAGATTAGTTTCATTGGTCAGGAATTGGATTTTTACTAAAATTAAAATTAGCCGTATCTTTTGGGAAGTTGATAAATTTGTTTATTATAATGGAATTCAGATATTCGAAAAAATTATATCTTTGTTAAGTTTGATTACTCTTTCTTTTAGATATCAAAAAGATTTACTTACAAAACTTATTTAACCATGATAGTGTTTTTCACCTTTATTATTCACAAACTTTGAACAATATGAATTTTTCCGCTGAAACCGCTGATTTTCGCAGATATCAAATAAAAACTTTTTTTCTGTGTAAATTTGTGTTCACGATAAATATAGGATTTGCGGGAAACAAATAATCAATATGATAATTTCATAAATAATACAGGTTAAGAAATGTAAACGAAAAAATGAAGATTTTTTTTCAATATAGTTATATTATCACAACATTTTTTTTTCTAATTTTTTCTGACTGTTTAGATGCGCAAACAACATTCAGGGGAGTTGTGACTGATGTTTTCACAGGCGAATATCTCGATAATGTTAAGGTCAGCCTTCAGAAAATGGACAGGACAAACTATACTGATATCGAAGGCTTTTTCAGCTTTAACATATTATCTCCGGACCCGATGGACACATCAACTTTGAACGGTGATTTTTTTTGTACAGGAATGCAATTAAAATGGGATTTTAACACTGGATTTAATCTCTTAATAATAGATGTATCAGGAAAAAAAATATTTAATAATCAGGATGTTTCTAAGAATGGTTGGTTAAATATCGATTTTGAGAAGGATGGAATATATTATATAAAACTTACTTCACAAAAAGG
>JBDRPR010000628.1:0-2183 GCA_043826845.1 Bacteroidota bacterium | reverse complement strand
AAGAGGGTTTCTATATCAAGAAAGCACTAATAACTATGCGAGTAAATATGAATAAAAAAGATAAGCAAACTTTAGCGGTCATTTTGATGTTATTTTAGGAATTAGAATATGATACATAAAATTGAACGACTTATTTCTATTGGAAAGTTTAGAAATTATCAAGCCACAGGTAATGTAGCTTTTAGAAAGTTAACACTGTTGTACGGTGACAATGGTGGAGGTAAAACTACATTAACATCTATACTGCGTTCATTGACCAAAAACAACAAAGAGATTGTAGAACGTAGAAAATCACTTAATGCAACAACTCAACAAGCAGCACAAATAGTTCAACGAAATAGTGGAGGCGATACGCATCACACTTTTAATCATAGAACAGGCTGGACAGTTCTATTTCCTGATATTGAAATATTTGACATCCACTTTGTAGACGAAAATATTTATTCAGGATTTGACTTTAATGAAGAACATAAAAAGCAGCTTCATCAGTTTGTCATAGGAGATCAAGGAATAGCAATCCAACATCAGATTGAGCAAAATAAAACTGCCAAAACAGCATCAAGGCTAACTCAAACGAATATTGAACAACAATTAATTCAGCAAGTTGGAAATAACCTAACTTCTGATGGGATAACAGCGTTTCTTGCTCTTCCATATGTACAAGTAAATAACATTGACCAACTAATAACGACAGCAGAAGCCATACTAGCAAATGCTAACGCACATTCTGTAATACAAACCCTGCATCCTCTCCGTCAAATTGACCGAATAAATTCGGATATTGACTTTAATTCTCTAATAACCGATTTGCAAACTACTTCAGGGGATATTCAAAATGAGGCATTACAAACTATATTTTCAAATCATTGCCAAAATTTGGCTGATAATTCGATAGATGGACCGTCAAATTGGTTGCAAAAAGGTTTTGGGTATATAGAGAGTATAAGGCAAACGACTGATAATGACAATAATCCAGCTACTCTTACTTGTCCATTTTGCAAGCAAGCTATTGACACTAATATTGATATTATTAACGCTTATGCCCTTCAGTTTAATAGAGATTTCAATGCGTTAGTTCAGCGTATGCAAACGCATTTGACAATGCTGCAGTCCTTCAATCTAGAAGCGGCTATACAGGTATTGAACAACGTAAATCAAATAAATACGGGATATATTGCTTCATGGATTGTACACCTACCAAATACGGTTCAATCTCCAACTTTCAACATTATAGCTGATGAAGTGAATTTTAAAGCAGAGTTTCAAGCACTAATTACAGATGTTCAACAAAAACTTCAAAATCCCTCTGCACCAGTGGCTCCTGCTACAGCTACGGATTTTCAATCTTACTTACAAACAATTGATACAAATATTGACAGCTACAATCAAAGCGTTAATATCTACAATACTGCTATTTTAACTTTTCGTGCAAGTATTCAAACTGTAGCCAATGCACAGCTTGAAGTTGACAGATTAAAAAGAATAAATAAGCGATTTGAAACAACCATTGAGGCACTTTGCAATCAGTTAACAACAGAAAGACAAACTCTTAGAACATTAGAAACGGCATATCCCTTGTTAGTTGAGCAACAACAAAATGCAGTTAGAACCTTTTTTAATAGCTATAAATCTCGCATTAATCATTATCTAGAAAATATATTTAAGACTCCTTTTAGAATTGATGATGTAGTGCATGTTCCCCCTCGTGGAATGGCGACACAAAGTAAAATGGCATACAAACTAACGATCGAGGGCCAAGACCTTTCTTTTGACCCTAGGCATCCGAACAGTGTGAAAGATTGTTTAAGCGAGGGAGATAGAAGTACAATCGCCTTGGCTTTTTTTCTTTCTAAATTAGACATTGACCCGAATTTAAATAATAAGGTTATAGTTTTTGATGACCCGCTATCGAGTTTTGACAGTAACAGAAGAATGTATACCGTACAACTCATCAAAGATTTATTTTCCAATGTTGAGCAAGTAATTGTTCTGAGCCATAATGAGTATTTTCTATATGAACTATCAAAAGGTTTTGCGCATGGTGATAAAAAAACTTTACGAATAAATGAAGACTTTGTAGCCAGAGCATCCGTAATAGAACCTTTGGTTTTGGAAACCTTAGTTGAGAATAGCTATTTTAAACATATTAAAGAATTAGAAAACTTCTTGCATTATCCTGACCT
>JBDRPR010000627.1:0-2702 GCA_043826845.1 Bacteroidota bacterium | reverse complement strand
AGGAAATTGCATTAAATGAACTGGAAAAGAAAAAAGCTATGGCAAAAACTGCTGCAGAGGAAGAGGAAAAACGAAAACTTGCACAACAAATGGAAATTGAGGAGAGGAGAAAAAAAGCTTTAGCACAGTACCAGATAGATGCAAGATCAGCAGAAGAATTTGAAAAAAATATTAAAAAAGAACAGATATCCGACCAGTTTAAAGAAGTACTGAAAGTAACCGTTACAGAAGGACCTAAGATCACCATATACAGAATGGTCAGACATAACTGGGGTGGTATTTATTATTTCAGGGATAATCTGAATATCAGCCCTGTAGTGTTTGATACTGAAACGAATTGATCCGTTTATTCAATACCTCTGTTTTTTATTATACTTTTGTCTCTGCGAAACTTTAAAAATCTGCATATGGCAAGCAAAAGAGAGATTAAAAAAGATATCAATTACCTTACCTACGAAGTAATATCAGATTGTTATACATATGTTCTCCTGCATCAGGGAAAACAAACTGAAGAAGTTGCTGAGATAATTGATACAATGATGAAAAAACGTGATGACCTGATTCACAGAGTAAACAATGTTGAGTCAAATGACAAAAAGATTGTTAGAAATCATTTCCGCGAAATATATAAGAATTTGCTTGAAATTACAGACGAATCATTCGGCAAACTAAGCAAGCTTACAAAAGCCTGATTGCTGCTATTTACAAAAAAAGGGGCTGAATTATGCCCCTCTGTTTTCATATTTGTCATAATTATATTAATGATATACATAAATCGTATATGAATAGTTTATTTCCTTTTCTTCCCCGCTTTTTAGAATTAATTCCCAATTAACTTCATTGGTAGGGTTGATATAGTAATAATAGCTTGCCGGTAATTTCGTGAATTCCCATTTTACGTTTGATTCCTTCAGATCGCCTGAAACATTTCGTTTTATATTTAGTTTTACCTCCGAGTCCTTATAATTCTTAACAACAATGCTTCCCTCGACAGTTACAAGGTCATAATAGTCACTGTTGCGTTTCTTGCTTCTTTCAATCCTGCTGACTTCCTTGTCTTTATCTTTTACAGTAATATCGGGAGAGATTGTGATTTTCAGATAGCTGTCGCTTCCGACCGGTGTATATTTGAGCATATCCTGGCTGATAGGCTTTGTTGAATTGTCTGATTTTTTTACAACCATTGCAGTTCCTGTTGTCCATGGCATATTAGTGCTGTTTTTAAGTTTCAGTGAATGCCATACCTTATTGATGTTTTCATCATTGTACGTGTTGCTGTAATAGTATCCACCTGCTGCGTTAGCTGTAAGGGTAACTTCATAAATGTGTTCAAACGGAACTTTTGTATTTAACAGGTCATATGTGGCACGACTGCCTTTTTCAATGGTGACATTCGTATGCTTATAGAAATATAGGTCTTCCTGGTTTGAAACTTCAGCTGAGAACTCGCTGTCATTCATTGGGACTGTCATTGAAGCAGGTACATTACTTATGGCTTGTGTCATGATAGCATTTGACATGACACCGCTGTTGTCAAAACTGTTCATTGAACCGTAAGCTCCATAATTCAGGGAGTTAATAAATGACTGAAGATCCTGATCCGAGGTTAGGGGAGACTCAACATAGGAATACCGGAAATTGGGAACGCCAACAACAAAACTGATCTCTGCATCCCTGATATCTTCCACATCATTAATCAGGGTTGACCGCAAAGTAAGATTTGCTTTGTCTCCGTCACCGATTTCAACAAGATAACTCGGGAACCACCCGATACCTTTCTGCAGATACATAATATACAGGTCGTTTTTTCCTTTTGTTGCGAATTCAATAGCTATCTGGTTGGCATTTGTTTTCATTTCATAGGTCAGTTCAGGTTTTTCGTAAAATTCTATTGTTCTTACCTGGCTGATGTCAGTGACTACCCATTTTTCTTTTGCTGCAAAAGTCACGATATCGTTTTTAACATCCATAATTGTGGCATCATAGGCAGAACCGTCATACATCACAACCCTGATTTTTTTATTAATATTACCTGTAAGCATCTGTTTTATATTTTCAGCATCTTTCACTTCAACACTCTTTTCCTTAAGCGTAAATATAGATTTGATTGAAGTTGATAATGAATTGATCCACATTGTCCCAAACAATGCAGTTGGTGTTGATTTTAGAATGTACTTTCCATCTGGTGCATCAACTTTTCCTGATTTAATAAAAAAGCCGGTACCATTTTTAAAAACGGCTATTTTTCTGGTAGTGAATTCATCCTGTGAAAAAAGCAGTGTCAAAGAAAAAACAACGATAGCAATAATAGTGGCTAAGATTTTCATGATTTATTGGATTAGGTTAATAAAAAAATGATGCGGAATGCTCCAAATAAGGTGCCATAAAGTGTCCAAAATAAATAATTTAAGTTTTTTTAACAAATATATAGAGGTAATAATGCAATAATTGAAGTTTAAAATGTATTTTAATATTTCATACCGGTATGACCTCATGGTCAATGTGAAGAAACCTAAACAAAATGGCATTATACTGCGCACATTAACAATAAGTTTAAACAAGGAGAAAATATGCATATATTATGCTGTATGCCAGAATAGAAACTGGAGCATCAGTGAAAGAGATGGTCTTATGAATATTGATATTTGATTTGCATCCTTTGAGAACCTGCATAATGCGAATAAAAAAGTAATCAGGTACAC
>JBDRPR010000626.1:0-4282 GCA_043826845.1 Bacteroidota bacterium | reverse complement strand
ATAAAATTATTGAAAAAACCATTTTTGATTTACCAGATGATTTCTTAAAACGGTTTATTGTTTTGACAGATAAGAAACAAGGTGTTACACCTGAAAATATAGAAGAACATTATCCAAAATATAAAGAAGCATTCAAATGGGAATTGATAAAAAATAAAATTATCACAGACAATAATATTCAAATTACTGAAGAAGAAATTTTCGAATATGCAAAAAAAATTGTTCGTGCTCAGTTTTTAAATTATGGCCTTAACTATATCCCCGATGAGTACCTTATTAACTACAGTAATGATTTAATAAAAAAACCAGAAGAAAAATCCAGAATTGAGATTAAGATATTTGAAGATAAAGTAATTGAAGAAATAAAAAGCAAGATCAAACTGACTAATAAAAAAGTTTCAATGGATGAATTTAACAAACTTTTCGAAAAAGATAATGCTTTAAATTAGTCAGAAATTAACATCTTTAAAAAATAATTTATAATTTTACAAAACTCGCTTTTAGTAATTAATTTAAATACGATTGACTATGATACTTCAGGATGATTTTAAAAAATATGCCAATAAGCATCAAAATATAAGCACTTTAAATATTGAAAGATATGCCTCTATGTACAACAGGCAGTTTTCTTCAGTTTATGCAAACTGGATATCTCCGACAATTATTGAAGAAAGACAACTCAATGTTGCACAGATGGATGTTTTTTCCCGATTAATGATGGACAGAATTATATTTTTAGGTTTACCGATTGATGATTATGTTGCAAATATTATTCAGGCACAGCTACTGTATCTGGATTCTTCGGATCCCGGAAAAGATATTCAGATATATTTAAATACTCCTGGAGGAACAGTTTATGCAGGGCTGGGAATATATGATACAATGCAATATATTTCTGCTGACATTGCGACAATATGCACAGGTATGGCTGCTTCAATGGGTGCTGTTTTATTGACTGCAGGAAAAAAAGGAAAAAGAAGTGCATTAAAACATTCAAGAATAATGATTCATCAACCCATGGGTGGAGCAGTCGGGCAAGCTTCTGACATTGAAATTACAGCTAAAGAAATTCAAAAGTTAAAAAAAGAACTTTTCGAAATAATATCTTTACATTCGGGCAAACCATACAAAAAAGTATGGCAGGATTCCGACAGGGATTACTGGATGACGGCAGAAGAAGCAAAAGATTATGGAATGATTGACGAAGTATTGGTACGAAATACTATCAAAGAATAAAAAAAATGGATAAATGTTCATTTTGTGGCAGAACCAGAAAAGAAGTTGATATTCTGATATCAGGTATATCAGGGCATATCTGCGAGATGTGTACAGATCAGGCTTATGGTATTGTCAAGGAAGAATCTAAAAAAGACGGAAGTTACGATCTGAAAAAGTTCAAACTTCTTAAACCCATAGAAATAAAAAAGTTTCTCGATCAATATGTTATCGGGCAAGAAGAAGCAAAAAAGTTTTTATCTGTTGCTGTGTACAATCATTACAAACGTTTATCCCAAACAGATAATTCAGACGATGTTGAAATTGAAAAATCAAATATTATTTTAGTTGGTGAAACAGGTACAGGAAAAACCTTACTGGCAAAAACCATTGCAAAAATGCTTCATGTCCCTTTCACTATTGTTGATGCAACTGTTTTGACAGAAGCCGGATACGTAGGAGAAGATATTGAAAGTCTTCTTACACGTTTGTTACAGGTCGCCGATTATAATGTTCAACTTGCAGAGAAGGGAATAGTTTTCATTGATGAAATAGATAAAATTGCAAGAAAAGGAGACAATCCATCAATAACCCGTGATGTTTCAGGAGAAGGAGTTCAACAGGGATTGCTAAAATTACTTGAAGGAGCTGTAGTAAATGTCCCTCCTCAGGGCGGACGTAAACATCCTGAACAAAAAATGATACCGGTTGATACGAAGAACATATTGTTTATATGTGGTGGAGCTTTTGATGGAATTGATAAAAAAATCGCCCAAAGACTTAATACCAAAATTGTTGGATACAATGCTCAAAAATTAGCTGAAAGAATTGAGCGTGAAAATTTATTACAATATATTGCTCCTCAAGATTTGAAATCTTTTGGTCTGATTCCGGAAATAATTGGCAGGTTGCCCATTCTTACATATTTGAGTCCTCTCGACAGAGACGCATTGAGACAAATTCTTACTGAACCAAAAAATTCAATTGTTAAACAGTACACCAAACTATTTAAAATGGATGGTATTGATTTAATATTTAAAAATGAAGTGCTTGATTATATTGTTGATAAAGCTATTGAGTTCAAATTAGGAGCACGAGGATTAAGGTCTATTTGTGAAGTAATCATGATTGACTCTATGTTTGAATTGCCATCACAAAAAGAAAAAACCCTGACCATTTCTACAGATTTTGCAATAAAGAAACTTGAAAAGACAAATATAAATAAACTTAAAGTAGCCTGAAGTTTAACTGAAGCTTGAAAAAGAAGGATTTTTCGTCTTAATCCCATTTTTATCCCAGGATAATTGTCTTATATTTCTATTGTTTTCGAAAATTATCTCGCTTTTCTTAACTCCTGTATTGTACCACCAAATACATTTACCATGTTTTTCGCCCCCAACATATTGAGTAATCCTTTGTTTTTCTCCATTTTCGTACCACCAAACCCAATCCCCCTCTTTTTTTCCGTTTTTGTATGTCCCTGCCATCCCGATATTTCCATTTGTATGGTTTTGGAAACTTGTACCCGTAAATGGTTGTTTCTCTCCTTCAACATATGTAACTCCGTCAATTTCTGTCAACTTTTCCGCTGGAATTTTTCTTTCTTCCTGAGCCCATAAATATTGTACAGATAATAAACAGAAAAAAACAAGAACTGATTTTAACATATAAATTATTTTATCTTCAATTTTTCATTATACGACAATGCTGTCGTTTGGTTTTAGAATTTTGCTTTAAGACTTAAATCCAGGCTTTTTACCTGATGAGTCAGTGAACCTACCGAAACATAATCAACTCCTGTTTCGGCATATGACCTAATAGTATCAAGAGTAATATTTCCCGAAGACTCAGTCTCATATTTTCCAGCCACTAAATTAACTGCTTTTCTTGTATTTTCAACTGAAAAATTATCAAACATAATTCTGTCAATCATACCAATTTTTAAAATCTCTTTAACATCCTCAAGTGATCTGGATTCAATTTCAACCTTTAAATTTTTATTATTTACTTTTTGATAATTATAAACAAGTAAAATCGCTTTTTCTATACCCCCTGCGAAATCAATATGATTATCTTTTATCATAATCATATCAAACAATCCCATTCGATGATTTCCACCACCTCCGATTCTTACGGCTTCCTTTTCAAAGTATCTGAATCCAGGTGTAGTTTTTCGTGTATCAAGAATTTTAGTATCACTACCTTTAACTTTTTCGCAATACTCATTAGTAACCGTTGCTATCCCACTCATTCTTTGCATAATATTTAAAACCAGACGTTCTGATTTTAATATTGTTTGTATTTTCCCATTAACTGTAAAGGCAATCATACCCGGAATAACTTCTGATCCGTCATTAATTCTTTTTATAAAAATTAATTCTTTATCAATTTCCCTGAACAACATTTCTGCAATTTGCACTCCTGCAATAATACCTTTTTGTTTTACAATTAATTCAGCTGTACCTAGTGCAGAATTTGGAATACATGCAAGGGAAGTATGATCTCCGTCTCCAATATCCTCTAATAAGGAATTTGATAAAAATTTATTAAAAAGATCTTTATTCATTTTCAATTCTCAACTCATGTATCAATGAAACACTATTACTTTCCTTAAGGAGAAAGTAAACACGATAAGTTCCAGTGGAGGTTGCCAAATTGCCGATTACATACTTCGAACCTTCTTTGCCTCCTTCATGAATTTTTGTAAATCCATTCGGACTGTTCTTTGTGAAAAAATCTTTCAAAATAAGTTCCGCCTGGGCTTTACTATATACATTTTCCTTGTCTATTATCTGCAACTCAATATTTGCATTGAAATATTTTGCAAGTTCTTTTGAATTTCCCGATTTCAAAGCTAAAAATATTCCATCAGGAACCTGAATGGTTTCAGGAATGGAAAAAAATAAATTAAATGCAAAAAACGGGATTAAAAATATAGTTATGATTTTCATGGATGTATATTATATTTAAATAAATTTTGAACAAAAATTAAACCAAAAAATTGAAATTTAAATTATTGGATATATTTATACTTAAATTTTTAGTAAATTTAATGTGTTTTTTTTAG
>JBDRPR010000625.1:0-3403 GCA_043826845.1 Bacteroidota bacterium | reverse complement strand
AGTAAGAAAAAAAATATGAATTCTCAAAAGTTTGAATATAATTTATTCTGACATTCTTTTTTAATTCTGTTGATAAATATTTCTGCAAATTATATTATACATTCTAACGTATTTTTTTCCAGCCTATTTTGATCATATTACGATAAATAATATATGCCGAAATAAAGGCAATTGATATATAAATTATGCCTATTACGTATTGTCCGAATATAATCTCCCCGATTCCAAATAATGAAGAAATCACCATAATACAACCTAACAACCAATTTAAGAACAAATAGCCATATCCCTTGTCGCTTTCTATTTCAGGTATTTTAATTGAGATTTTTTTCCAGCCAATACCTCCGGGATGTATTTTTCTATAAAATGAAAATAGTATGGCTTCTTCAGTAGGTTTTGTTAAGAATGTCACGGTTACCCAAACAAAAGTAGACCACAACACCAACAGAATCATAGTAATTGGAAAATCAATATTATACACATCAAATTTGAACACATAAACCAAAACTGGAAATAATGCGTAAGGAGCAAACAGTGCAGAAATTTCTGACCAGGCATTTATGCGCCACCAAAACCACCTGAAAATCAACACCAGTCCGATCCCGCTGCTACATGCCAGAATAAACTTCCATGCATCAGTTATCTTATCAAATTGAGTAGTAACAATTAAAGATAAAAATAATAAAATATAGGTTGTAATTCTTGAGACTTTTATATAATATTTTTCAGATGCATTTTTCTTAATAAATGGTCTGAAAAGATCATTAACAATATAAGAAGTCCCCCAAACTGTCTGTGAGGCAATTGTTGACATATAAGCTGCAAGAAAAGCTGCAAGAAGTAGTCCAAATAATCCGGCAGGCATCAAATCTTTTATTACCATGACAAAACCTGCTCCCTTATTATCTGCAGGCAAATCAGGATATAGAACAAGAGCAACTAAAGCAACCAGTATCCATGGCCATGGACGAATTGCAAAATGAGCAATTTGAAACCATAATGTAGCTAATAATGAGTGCTTTTCATCTTTTGCAGACATCATCCTCTGAGCAATATAACCGCCACCACCAGGCTCAGCTCCGGGATACCAGCTTGCCCACCATTGAATTCCAATAAATGTTATAAACGCCATAATGCTCATTTTAAATATTCCTGAACCATCTGTCTGCCCATCGCTCCCAACTTCTGGAGTAAATTTAAATATCCATTCCGGCAACTTTTCTTTCAGTCCTGAAATTCCACCAATATCCACATGATTGACAGCAACTACCGCTAAAATAATACAACCTGTCATAGCAAGTACAAATTGAAAAGTATCGGTAATAGACACTGCTTTTATTCCACCCAATGAGCTATATATAGCTACAAAAAGCATTATGCCCCCAACAGCCATTAAGTGAGAACTGAATTCAAATCCAATAAATGAAAAATGTGAAATACCGAAAATCGTCAGGTCAGGAAATATTACACCAAGTATTTTTACCATTGCAAGATTCACCCATGCAATAACTATCAAGTTCATAAAAACCCCTATATACACTGATCTGAATCCTCTCAGAAAATTAGCTGGTTTACCTGAGTATCGTATAGAAACAAATTCACAATCTGTCAATATACCGGCTCTTCTCCATAAGCGGGCAAAAAAGAAAACTGTAAGCATACCTCCAAAAACCATATTCCACCATAACCAGTTACCGGCAATTCCGTTATCTGAAACAAGTTCTGTCACAGCTAATGGTGTATCTGCTGCAAACGTTGTTGCAACCATACTTGTCCCTGCAATATACCAGGGAAGTTTTCTCCCACTCAGGAAAAAATCACCGGTACTCTTTCCTGCTTTTTTCGAAAGATAAACACCAATACCTAAGCTAATTACTAAAAATAAACCAATTATTAACCAATCAATTAATGCTATATTCATATTTTCCCTAAACTGCTATCAAGATATTAATTACTATTATTCTGTCATATCAATTGCATCTCTGATTCCGATACGTTGATCATTATTAAATCCTGCAACAAAACAATCATCAAATCCCATTGATTTTATTTTATCCCTATATTCATATGCTTTTGCAATGCTATTAAATTCTTCAGTTGTATATTTATAAATACCTTCGTGAAAATATTCCCATACATCTAATCCTTTAAATACAGGAGAGTCCAAAGGTATTGGTTTGTAAGAAATTTTTATCTGAATTTTAAAACTGATATTAATACTGTCAGATTTTATCGGTTCCATTTTAACAATATCTGCCATGATTACATTTTCCTTTGGCAGAATATGAGACTCAATTACAGCATATTTCATGCTTGCAACCTCTTTTCCAAATAAACTAAAATGCCACCATTCTGTTGTAATATCATTAAAACCTGCTTTATTCATAAGTTTTCTCAACAGATGACGGTTATCATATTGCTCTTTTGATAAAGATCCATTTGCAAGCATTTTATCTTCAAAAATCGGATATGCCAATTCTTCAAAACAATCAAAATCAGTTCCCATGTCAATTTCTTTCCCCGACCCATCGATTATACTTAAATCAACAGCAATACCGTAACTATGCATCGAAGCATTTGAAGGATTAGCAAGATATTTACTTTTTTGATTTTCAGGAATTTTAAAATTGTCCCACATGATTTTCTGAATACTTTTTGGTCTCGTAGCATCAAAAACGATTAAGTTATATTCAGGCAAAGTATCTTTAAGCATCTGCTGAACTTTAGCCAGTTTTTCAGCTGCTTCTTTTTGCAAATAAGCTTTTTCTAAATCTCCATATATATCAAAGCCTAAAAAATTATCCTTACCTGAATATTTAAGATCAACTTTAATACTTGAATCAATAGTTTGGATATCTACAAGATTTGCAAGAATGAGAATTTTTTCAAAATCAGATGTATCAGTAGAGCTGACAATATTTGATGAATCTGAAGGATTTTCACTAATGATTAATGTATCATTTTCAACTTTGACCGAATCCTTTATCACATCATTATTGTTATTACAAAATGAAAAAAATATGGAAAAAATGATAAATATTAGTATGTTTGTTTTTTTATTCAAATTTTAATTTTCAATAACCACAAACCTATATAAATTTTATAAAATACACACAAACCTAATGAAATTTATTTAGCTTCCCTGCCCAATTGGGCAGGTAAACCTCTGACCGATAAAATAAATAATGAATTTCAGAGGAAATATATTAATTCTAAACTTGCATTTATATGAAAAGAGTATTTTGTTTAATTATTGGTTTATTTTTTCTTCATTCCATTTTTTCTCAGGATAATAGATTAAGCATGAAAGATGCCATTGCTGGGCAATGGTCATATTTATATCCTGAATATATTCAGCAGTTGAAATGGAGAGGAAAGACTGATAATTATACATTTGTAAAAG
>JBDRPR010000624.1:0-18222 GCA_043826845.1 Bacteroidota bacterium | reverse complement strand
ATTAGGGAATTTTTCTAATGTCCAATTTTCTATTACTTTAGTTACGTATGATTTTGTTTGTGAAAAACAAGTCATTGTAATGAGCATTAAAGTTAAAATCAATCCGTTTTTCATTTCTTTATTATTTTATTGTTAATATTTCAACAGGTTTGTAGTTCATGTCATTAAGCCTTGCCGGTAACGGACAGCGGTATGTTTTTGTTGCCGAATTCGGAACACGTCACTGTCAAGCCACGATGAAGTTTGAAGCGAGCCACAGACGTTGATTTCAGCACTATCTCGGCAATAAAATATACCGCATGTTATGCACTGGCGGTTCATGTCTGTCTGTGTGCTTGAGTCAAATTGCACTTATATTATTAAACTTGTCTTTGATTTCAATAATTCCTTCTT
This sequence comes from Bacteroidota bacterium, assembly GCA_043826845.1. Classification (GTDB taxonomy): domain Bacteria; phylum Bacteroidota; class Bacteroidia; order Bacteroidales; family CAYTAU01; genus JBDRPR01. The sequence continues at coordinate 17,829 of JBDRPR010000624.1, read as the reverse complement.
TGTCAGGGTTGGGGGTGTGTTGGGGTGTTTTATTTTTTCCTTTAAAGAGGGGGAGAAAAATTTTTAACTCCAAATATTTAATTAGTTTCACAAGTCCAACGTAACACATGACTAATCAGACCATAAAAACGTTAATCATTTAATTACATATTGTTTTAATATCTTTTCTAATATCCCAAAATAACATTCTATTAGCATTTTTAACAGTTATTTTTTTTAACTTTTTGTCACACTTATAAAGTTCTTTAAAGTCATTAATGTTCTCATTAGTTATAAATCCCTCTTCCATAGTGATTGGCATGAAATTTTCAAAAGCACTAAGATATATGTATCCATCGCAAAATTCATCAAGTGTAAATTGAGGATACCCAAATGCATAATAAGAATTATTAGATGTAAGACTACCAAAAGGCGAATTTATGACATCAAATCCAACTTTTTTATCCGAAAAGTAATACATTACAGAATCAATGACCCCATTTACAGGTCTTACTTTTTTAGAAATACTTTTATTTGAAATCCATGCTGCATGTAAGTATATATTAAATGTCTTTACATTCAATGAGTCATAAATTATATTACCCATTCTTGTGGTATTTAAACCATACAATGTTCTCTTTTCAAAATCGTAAGAGGGTTGGTTGTATTTAGTAAAAGTATGGTGAGCCCCTGCGTAAATTAAACCTTTTTGCTTTTTTGAAACAATTTCTTTAAAGAAAACATTTGCCATATACGCATCATAATCCAGAAAATTATTATTGATAGGGATAGAACAGGGGTCAAGTAAAGGAGCTAAATTTATTACTCTAAACATTGCAGAATCAGAAGCCTTTGAATGATTGACCTCCCAAGCAACCTTATAAATATCAATATACTCTTTAAATCCCCATGTTGGATCTGACTTAAATATTATTAGTTTGGCAAGTTCTCTGTCAAAATAAGGCAATGTAAGTAATGAATCTACTAGATATTGGTATTCATATGCTGCAAACTCAATAGCGATGTTATAAATACCATTTTTGTATAATTGAGGTATTAGATTTAAAATTAAGTCAACATCTTGTTTATTCCGATGACATTCCCCAATAAAAATATAATCATGATTGTTGAATTTGCTAATTATATATTCATCAGGGGTATTCCAATGTGTTTTTAAATAATCAACTAAAACATCTATTTTGCTAACTTGTGCATTTAATAATTCAAATGACAGTATAAAAAATATAAGTAAGTTAAATTTTTTCATTAGCCTATATACACATTATTAATTGGTTCTGGAGAAAACGGACAGCGAGGATCAGGATAATCCCAATTTGCCTTCCCATATACTTTTAAAATTTCTCGCCAACATTTACTTCCTGATTTATGACAAACATCAAAATATTCACATCGTTTACATGCACTATTATCACTTATTTTGTTTTGTCTTAAATGATATAATTCCAAAGCTTTATCAGAATTCCACATTTCCAAAATACTTTGTTTCGTTAAATCACCAATAATAAATTCTGGGTACCAATATAATTCTTCGCATAATGTTACTTTGCCATCTGCAAGGATATAAAATGCTTGTAAATTTCCAGTACAAATTGCTTTTTTAAAGAAGTCTTCTTTTGAAAAATGGAAATTATCTTTATGGAGTGATGCCTCTGAAATTTTAACCTTTTTATTGTTTCCGTATTTTTTAATCAAACTTTCCATAAATGATTCAACCTTAGCTTTATTTGGCAAAATAGCTTTGTTTTGATTGTTTGATTTATAAAGAGTGTATGCAACTATTCCAATACTAATTTCAACGAAATATTCATACTGAAATAAGTATTGTATTAACTTATCTATTTCCTCAAAATTGCAATTTAATGAAGATACTATTGTGTTTACACGGAATTTGAGTTCAACATTTTCTAAATCTTTAAATGTAGAATTTATTCTTTCCCAATAATCTGGGGCTACTTTTAATAATGCTGAAAGATGCACTGGGTCTGAAGAATCTAATGATATTTGAATTTGTTTTAATCCACTATCTTTAATTTTTTTTATTTGATGAAATGACAAAGGAATTTTTGTTGGTATAGTAGGATTAAAACCATTAGTAACTATTTTAGTAAGCAATCTTTCCCAGTTTTTATACATAAAGAATTCACCACCGCTTATATCAAACTTGCGAAATTTTAGGGCTTTGGCTTCATCAACAATTTCACATAATCTTTCAAATGGGATTTTTGAATCGAATTTATAATTTCTGTCAGCATAGCAATATACACAGTCTGTATAACATATAGAATTTATCATTAGGATTGTTTCTATTGGCAAGAAAAATCTTTGTGCTGATAAATCAATTTTCTCACCATCCATAAGGAAATCTCTAAAATGATATCTCCTGTCCTTATAGTCAATAGGTTTTTCGACAAGAATATTTTCTGGAAAATGGCATGCATTATCGCCTTCTCCAATCCATATTTTATCACTATTATTAGTAATCTGACTAACGAAATTACTCACATCTTCCTCTTTTAAATTTAATTGATTACTAACCCGTTTAATATTTTCTAAAACATCAATAGGATTGTCAAAAAAACTAAGAATCATTGCTTGCAGTGGGTGAATAAACGATGTTACACCCTCGCCATCTTGTGTCGTTATAATTACACGCTTAACATCGTTTCGTAAAATATAATCAGGATTTAAAACAAGAATCTTATCCATTTTATTGAAAAATTATTTCATATTTATTTTGAATATACAACAATTTTTACAATCATCAAAAAAACCTAATTTTTTATTGTTGAGTAAAAATTTGATAAAAGAGAAAATGATTAAACCATTTTCTCTTTTCATAATAAAAACACTAAACTTTTATTGTACTACCCGATGCTTTTGTGGCATCAATACAACCGAAGTAGCACGACAAAGCACAACCAGGCTTACATGATTGGGGACACCGCTGAGTTAACATAGCAGCTACCAGCAATTGATTGCCTGATAAAATACCTTTTGCAGATTCACTAGCTAACAATAAAGCCAATTCTGCTTCGCTTAATTGATCTTTTGGATTTTCCATTTTTCAAAATTTTAAATGATTAACTAAGAATAGACTAACAAATATAACGATAAATTTTTAATTAACAGTAGAATATTGCGAAAAAAATACAATTTTTTCTTAATCTAAATTATTATTAGTTAATAATTGTGCTTTAAATGACTATCATTTCTGGCATTGATGATAAAACTGAGCCATTATTGGATTATATCAAAAATAGTGTAATAAGACTATTCTTGAATTTCAAAAATTTTTGTGCGATGGGTGAAAAAATTAAAACACATTTGAGTCGGCAATGAGTGTCGGGTTATTTGTCTGTCAGTTTCGTTTTACATTTCAAGTTTAATATTCCATTTTCATTGTCAATTTGCTATGTCGTTGTCTTTTTACCGCTTGTGCATAACGGTTCAGTGCAGAACTAAGTTGGGCGATTGAAACTTCCCGACCTGTCAAGTTGAACTGCATTTTCAATTTTCTCATAAGTGTCAAAATGTGCCCGACGCCCAATTAGTTTTGCATGGTGTTACCAATAGTGCATTTATTGTTATTCCTTGCAGAAAGTTTCAAAATATTTCTGATGTTAATTTCTTCTTTTTTGTCAGGGTAGGGTTGTGTAAGGGCGTTTTATTTTTTTAGAAGGGTGGAAAATAATAAAATAAAAATACCGCTTTTGGCTGTGGAAAGCAAAAAGTGAATGCTCTTTTTGTTTTTTTGACCTTTTTAAAATTAATTATTAAAAAAACAAAATGTGCATACACTTGTGAGTGGGAGAGCTTCAGCTTGTGTGATTAATTTTGTTGTCAAATTGCAGCCCTTGTCAAGATGGTAGGAGTTGAATGAGAGTTTTTGAGTTAAAGACCTTGTCATAATGCAGACTGTGTCAAGTTGGCAGATTGTTTTCCTTGTTTTTATGGTGTTTTTGCAAAATTTGTCAAATACAGTGCAAGAACTATCAATGACAGTGCAAGAACTATCGGTGATAGTGTAAGATTTATCGGTGACAGTGCTAAAACTATAGGTGACAGTGCAAGAACTATCAGTGACAGTGCCAAAACTATCGGTGACAGTGCAAGATTTATCAGCAACAGTCAAAGAACTATTAACAACAGCAGGAGTTTTATCAGCAACCATACAAGAACTATCAGCGACTGTGCAAGAAGTATCAGTGACAGTGCCTGTTTTTCAGAATTTATACCTTCTAAATTGCAAGCCGCTTATTTGTTTATACTGGGGGCTTTTAGCTCCGAAAACGGATTTAACGTATTTTTTAACTTCCAGAGCTATGTCAACAAGACCTGTAGGACGTTGATAAAGTGCAATGTTTCTTGATAACAACGCATTATTATATGTTGTCTCTGCATTTATTACTGCGGTATTGGTTGTTTTAAGAGTTGTAAGCAATGTGTTTAGAGAAGTTACTTTTATTTCAGTTTCATTAGGAACATATAATGGCTCGGCTGTAACAGATTGTATAAGTTTGGCGAAATGATCCATTAAGCTATCGAAACCCTGTTGTGAGGTTGAAATGGTGTGTTTTGAGATTTCGTTAACAATGTCGGGAGAGGTTACATCAGATTCATTATTAGAAGTTGATGTGGTTGTAGCTGTAATAACTTCATCTATGGGATGAGCACGAACACCCTGTATTTTGCGATTAATAGTTCTTGCATCGTCAACTGTTTGCTTAGCTGCATCGGTTGAGTCGAGGGAATTAATAATACGTGTGCAAAGTGTTTTGAGGGGTTTGAAAACAATTTCGCGAGCATTGGTAGCATTGTCGTGAGCAGTTTCAGCAACTTTTTCGGCTTGTAATAAGTTTCTTCCGGTAGTTAACAATGTTTGCAATGCAGCAATTTTAAGTGTTACTTTTGACGGATTATAGGCGGTTCCGTAGCCCGTGCAACGTGAGATTAAATCTTCGAGGTTTGCAACATTTTTGTCGTGTCCTGTTTCTGATGTGCTTTTCATAACTATTAGTTTAAATGGTTAATACTAATATGTTAACGAAAATAAAGAAAAATAATTGTGTAGAACAACAAATACAATAAATAAGTGGACTTATTTTTTATTGGTAATAACCAGTTTATCTTCTATTAATATATTACCATTATTATCAGAAATATGGTATAGGTAAAGTCCGGTGGACAATTCTTTTAATGATATTTCATTTTTACCAGTAGAAGTAAAAGTTGTTTTTAATACAACCTGACCAAGTAAATCCGTTAATTCAAAAATCAAGACATTCCCATTCAATGATGGACTGCTTTCAATAGTAATGTTTTCTTTTGCCGGATTGGGATACAATTTTACAAATTGAGTGTATGATAAGTTGTTATTGATAATATTCAGGTTGTTTACAACATAAACATTCATAAAAACGGAATCGGAACAATTTCCATAATAAGATATAAGTTTAACAATATAAGTACCTGTTGTATCGTAAATGTGAACAGGATTTTGAACGGTATCAGTCGTGCCATCCCCAAAATCCCAGAACCATTGCAGGGCAAAATCGCTTGAATCCTGAAATGCAAAAGTTTTATTTGGTAAGAAAACCGTATCAGAAAATACCCAGATATGAGGTTGAATATACGCACAAGCATTACATCCGAAATTACATAGGGGTTGGTCGCAACCGAGACTGTCCGTTTTTATTAACCACATATCCTGATATGGAGGGCCTATACGGTTGTATTGACCAGCCAAAGCATAACCGCCGTCTGTTGTTTTACACATTTCGTAGATATAATCGCTTACACCGGAATTGCCGTAAGTCTGACACCAAAGACTATCTCCGTATTTATTTGTTTTTAAAAGCCAACCCTGATATTTTAAAGTATTATCGGGCCAAAAACTTCCTGAAAGCGTAAATGAACTATCCGGCAATTGAACGACATACTTTAGCATTTCATAATTTGATGTTTTACCATAAGTTTTATCCCAGATTTTATTTCCAAACGCATCAGTTTTTACAATATAAGCATCATAGCTACCATAAGCATCGGCAACTCCACCAACCATAACATATCCCGAATCTAAAGTAGAGATAACTGTTTCAGAATAATCGTCACCTGTAGTTCCGAATGTTTTTTGCCATTGAAAATTACCGGCATAATCAACTTTTATCATATACAGATCAACAACGCCTAATCCGTAACTATCAGTTCTTCCTCCAAGAATGTAACCACCGTTTTTTGCGAAATCAATAGAATAACCAACATCATCACCTGCACCCCCATAATGCTGTTGCCATTGAAAGTTACCGTTAGAATCAGTTTTTATTAAATAAAAATCATTTCCTCCATTTGTATAAGATGAAGAATAACCAACAATAATAAATCCATTATCGGATGTTTGTTTAAACATTTTCGCTGCTTCATTTATAGCACCGCCATAAGTTTTTAACCATATTATTTCACCTTTATTATTTATTTTCATCAAAAAAGCATCAAGAGACAACTGTACAGTATCTTGTAAATAACCACATAAAATATAGTTTCCATCAAGTAATTCAACTCCAAATTCAAAACCATTAGCACCAGTGGAACTAAGGACATAAACCTTTTCCCATATTGTATCACCAGCACAATCTGTTCTTATTAAGTATGAACCCTGCCATCCCGCTGATGGATTTGTCGTATTACCACCAAGAATATAGCCATTATCTTGAGTTTGAAAAACACAAAAAGCTACATTAGGAATTGAATCGTTATCATAATGCTTGTTAAATGAGACTTGTGAGAAACTGTTTGAAAACTGAAAAATAAATACAAAACATATAATCAATGCTTTATAAATGAAGTTTTGTGTCAATATATTCATCTCATTCAATATATAACAAGTTTATCTTCACTTAATTTATAACTATTCTCATCGATTATACGATACATATATAAACCACTAGACAAATCATGAATAATTATTTCATTCTTCTCGCTAGATACAAAAGTCAAGTTAAATACTTTTTTTCCTAAAATATCTGTAATTTCAAAAGTTAATAATGATCCAATAATTTGTTGGTTACAGCTAATTGTTATATTTCCATTTGTAGGATTAGGATATAACTGAACATCGGGTATAGCTGGTTGTTTGTTATTTATTTTTTGGTTTCTTAACTGTAACGGCTTTTTCATAATAGGATGTTCAAATTCATCACCATATACCGAATAAAGTATAACCTGTGCATTGATGGATGCCTGAGTATTAGTTGAGGCAATATTCCTGATAAGTTGCTCCTGTGCAGAGGTTAATTCGTAAATTGTTTTTCCCTGCCCTGCCAAATCTAACAGGCAATTGAGTAAAAGAGAGTAGTTCTGAATTTCATATTGATTTTTTGAATTTTGAAAGAGTGCAAGGTTATTAACAACAGAACGACAGTCAGCATAATCCTTGTTTACATATAGAATATCGGATAATTTTTTTTGTGATTCGAGATTGTTGGAAGCGGCAAGGAATTGCTTTGCCGATGTAAAATCGGATGTTTTTAAGTAATAATTAACCAGTTCGTTTTCTATAAGCTGATTTTCGCCACTTAAGGCATTGGTTTGCATTTCGAGTTGCTGGCGGGAAGAAACACCATGCTGGGCGTTTTGAATCAGTTTTAAAATACCGGCAGGTAATCCTAAAGAATTAACAGTGGTCATTACTTCATTTGTAACCGGTGAATTGGCAATAATAATTTCTTTTACGTGACCGCTTGGTAAAGGCGTAGGTTTTTCGAGCAGAGCTGCCAGTAAAACCTCGTCAGAAAGATAAGGTGAAACGGAAATAAGCATGTTTTTTAATGTGCCGTTAGGAGTATTGTTATGGATCACGTTAAGTAATTGTTGTTTTTGTCCGCCATCAATTAAATTATTATTTGTACCAATTGAATTATTATTAGCCAGTATTTGTGAATTAACCTGCAAAATAAACTGGTTTAAATTATTATTAGGGTCATACGTAATTCCCTGCAAGGGATCATCGCATGAATTCGGTGTCATCTGTAGTGAATAACAAATATTCGGATCTGCGTAATTTGAATACCACAAATTTGGAGGGTTATCACTACTATTATAAGGTACTGTGTTATTTTGACCAAATTCGTCAAATAAATAAGAATAATAATCAAAAGCAATATCATCATCCTGCACAAAAATATTCATATCGGGAGTAGTTGCAGGGTCAAGCCATTTGTTTCCGGCAGGTTTTCCATCTGCATCACATCCTGTTCCCTGATTCATCAGCTCACCATGACCTGAATAATCTTTGAGAACTGCTAAAGAGTTTACTGCGGGTGTATGAAATTTATTACAGCGTACTTTCATGCCTGAATTAATACCTTGCGATTGAATTCCGAAATCGGTACCACCATAAGTATTATTAAATAATATTCCAGAACCATAATAGATACCTTTAATTACAGTACCATAAGAAGCAAATTGAGCTGGGTCGGCACTTGGAAAACCAATAAAATCATTATTGTAAATATTATATGCCGAAGGAGCTACCATATAAATGCCCCATGCATCGTATATAACATCTGGCACATAATAACCAAACGGAATATTGTTGAAATTGTTATCGTAAATTTCATTAAAACTTCCAGAATAAAGTTCAACACCTCTTTCAACATTATTAAAGGTATTATAAGAAACATTACCATTATATAAATAATAACGAATTCCTCTTTGCATGTTATTAAAAGTACAATTTGTGATATCACAGTTATACAAATTACCTGCAATAGCAGCCATATAATGTGCGGGAGACAATTGAACTGCATCAAATAAAACATTATTAAAAATCATTCCATCAACATAAAAACAAATTATCATTCCATTTGTAGGTACAGAATTGTCAGCGATTGCCTGACAATCTGTAAAATGACTATAATTTGGTTTATCGTAATATTGAAAAACTGCACAATAATGATTATTCCGTAATATACTATTACTTTCAACCCATAAAACTCCTCCGGCAGTTGCAATGTTGGGATTGTTACTTCCACCACCTCCGATATCAAAAGCAATTTCTGCATTTTCAACAACAGAACCATTCATCATATGAACGAATCCTTGAGGATTTAAAGGATCGTATGGATTAGAAGTTTGTAAAAGACTATTATCTCCGAAAATTATAACACCATCCCATAAACTATTACAAGCATCAAGCTTTTTTAAAACGGCATTATCTAAAATTAAGTTACCTCTTTCGTGAACAATTATTCCTGAATTAGCACCAAATTGCAGTGTACAATTCTGAAGTGTAAGTTGTGCATCAGGCAAAACTTCAATATAACCACTTACAGTATAATTATAGCCACTTCCAGACCAAGTCTCAGTAGTTCCATTAATTATTGTAAGATATGGTGGCGGATTATATAATACCGATGGGTCAGTAATAATATTTGCGGGAATCATTTCGGACATTCCTAAATTATCGGTTACTATTACATTGTATGAACCCGGACATAAATCTATAGCTGTGCCAGTTTGCTGTGCAGAGGGATCATTCCAAACAAAGGTATATGGTGGTGTTCCTCCGGTAATAATAACAGTTGCAGTACCATCACATTCACCCGGACACGATTCATAAGTTTCAGAAATTGTTAAAGATAATCCCGGGGGTTCGTTAATGATAACATTATCAACATGAGTACATCCCGAAGCATCCGTAATAATAACAGAATAAGTTCCAGCTGTCAAACCAGAAATATCTTCGGTAATTGCACTGTTTGACCAAAGGAAAGTATAAGGCGGGTTACCACCTGATACAGTCAGGTCGACAGAGCCATCGGAACCACCAATTGTAGTTACATCGGTAGAAACAATAGATGCTACTAAAATTGGTTCTGAATGAATAGTAATTTCACTATAATTAGTACAACCGTTTGCATCAGTTACAGTAACAGAATATGTTCCAGAGCTTAAGCCATCTGCATAATAATTAATCTGATTTAATGGATCGTCCCATAAATACGTATAGGGTGGTACACCTCCGTTAACATATAATAATGCAAAACCATCATTACCAATATTACAACTCTCATCAGTTGATGAAATAGTTAAAGTTAATGGGAACATTGGTTCATATAATTCAATTGATGCACTACCGCAATCCCCATTTACATCCGTAACAGTCACATAGTATTCATCAGCTGATAAATTTGTTATAGTCTGATTTGAAGATAAAATTGGATTCCAATCATATGAATATGGTAATATTCCTCCAGTCGCATTAGCTGATATTATTCCATCAGCATCACCATTACAATCAATTTCCTGATCAATAATCAATGTTACATCTGGTCCTGGATAACTAGGTATAGTAACGGTACCAACAATTGTACATGCTGAACTAGTCACAGAAACTGAATAAGTTCCCGATGTAAGTCCAATAGCTGTTTGAGTATTTTGGTTTCCTGTATTTGAATCCCATTGGTAAAGATAACTTCCAAAAATTGGTCCTTGTAAATAGGCTGTAACAGATTTAACACCGTTACATCCATCATCATTTATATCAAAAAATACGTTGACTGTTGAATTCACCGTTCCGCAACCATCTATTACACAATTGTTTGCATCGGCAACCGTTACGCAATATGTTCCAGAAGTTACATTCTCCAACAAACCAGTTTCTTGTACATTCGGATCATCCCATATATATGAAAAAGGCCAAACACCTCCACTGTGAATGAAACCAATAACTACACCATCACTTGATCCAGGACATGATTCACTTCCAGTGAACAATGGATAATAATCCCATGTAAATGGGACAGTTTCATCGACTTCAATGTCACCTGTTATTTCACATCCTAAATTATCGATTACAGTAACTGAATAATTTCCTGTGCCTATTCCAATTAAATCTTCGTTAGTATATCCAGTATTCCATAAATAAGTATAGGGGGGTACACCTCCTGAAACTTCAAGATTTATATTTTCGTCATTTGCAATATGACAGTCAGTATCAAAATGGCTTAAATTCAAAGCCATTCCATTTACAGATGTTATATTAATAACTTCTGTTTCTGTGCATCCAATATTATCAGACACAGTAACGGAGTAATTCATTGAACACAAATCAGTAACATTGGCTGTATTATCTCCATTGCTCCACAGATAGCTATATGGGACACTACCTCCAGATACTGAAATATTTGCTGTACCATCACATGGTAGACTACATGAGCTGTTTGTTGTAGTTGATGATAAAATAATAGTGTTTGCATTTACAACGCCCACACTCTGACTTAGAACACAACCATTATCGTCTGTTATAGTAACATTATAAAATCCATCTTCAACATCGAATATGTAATTATTAAGAAATTGAGCATCCCAATTATAGTTATATGGACTTGTTCCTCCAGAAACATTTGCGGTAACAAAACCATCATCAATTCCTTCACAGGTCGCATCAATTATGTCAAAAGCAATTATTATTAAACTTGGTTCATTTAATATTGCACTTGATTGAGATGTACATAAATTATTATCTGTAACTATAACATTATAAATACCGGCCAATAAGTTAGTGGCATTTTCAGTTGTTTGAGATGAAGGATCATCCCAAAGATAATTATAAGGTGCAACGCCACCAATTACATTTGCAAATAAAGATCCGTCATTTCCTCCATTACAATTTGGTTCAATCATTGTTATATCAATATTAATTAGAGCAGGTTCTTCTATAGTAATATTTATTGACCCACAATCACTATTATTATCAGTGACAATTACATTATAAACACCAGGAATAAGACCAATTGCAGTCTGTGAAGTCTGATTTCCAGGATCATTCCATAAATATGTATATGGAAGTATCCCTCCGGTAGTATTAACAGTTGCTGTACCATCGCTATTTCCATTACATAACACATCTGTATGAGTCTCCGTAAGGTTTAATAGTCCCCCAGATATAGTTCCCGAAGAAACATTCATGCAATTTGCTGCATCAGTAACAGTCAGATAAATATCTCCCTGACATAAAGATGTTGCTGTAGATGTAGTTTGTGAGCCAGCGTCATTCCATTGATATTCAAATGGGGATAACCCATCAATAATAATTCCTGTAGCATTTCCAGAGCAATCACAACCAGCATTATTGTTGATTTGAATATTTGATGATAGCTGATTATAAGGAACTATTAGAATCCCTGGATTACCACTTGGAATATAATCAAAAGGACATTTACAATTTGAACAAGGGTATGCGCAGTTGTATGGGGCATTTTGATATAGAGGATTTATTCCAGTTGAATAAGAATTTGGTTCCAATTCGATAGTACTTAAATTTCCAAGCTCAATAGTTACTCCATTCTCAATACATAAATATCCCCCATTTTCAATTAATAATTTTCCATTACCTTCAATTTTTAAGACACTTCCCGAACTGATCTTTAAAGATGCTCCACTTTCAATTATAAGAACACTTCCTGATTGAATAATTAAGTTCCCATTATCCTGAATTAACAACAAACTTTTATCAGTAAAAGAAAAATTGTTTTGCCCCAGAATTAAGTAACCATTATCTTCCACAACTAATTTTGTCATTTCATTACCCATTCCATCATTTATAATTAAATCAGCTTGATTAATAATTCCCAATGTTGCTGTAGAAGCTATTCTAAATGTAGAATTTGCTGCTAATTCAAAGATTGAACCAATACCATCGAAAGTTATATTTACATTCTCTTGATTTAAAATAGCGTCATATTCATATTTGTCATTATAATTATCAATTCCTAATGGATACAAATAACTATGATCATTAATATTTTTCACCTCAATATGATGATAAGGTAAAGATGTATTTATAGTATATCCTCCTGATTTTTTACCAGCTGCATTCATCATCGCACTTAGCATATTAACTCTTCCATATCCCATTATCCAATCCATATCCGAGTCTGAAAAATCATCTCCATTATTATATCTGTACCCTTTAGTATAAGACACTGTACTTTCTAATTCACTTTTTAATAAACCATTTGGATTATAGAAAACTTTATCTGAAGTTTCTAATAGAATGTCTTTAACGTTATTGCTAGTTAATAAAGGATTTACATTAAACATGCATGCTCCTATAGTCGCGACTAATGGTGTAGATAAGCTGGTACCAGAATTTTGTAATATTCCTATTTGATTATTGTAAAAAATAGTATACGGTGTGTCAAAATATTTTCCAGGAGCAACAATGTCTAAGAATCCATCATTGTCGTAATCTTTTCCTATATCATTATAATTGTAATTCCACCCTTCACCAGCATTATACTGATTGCCTGGAATTGGACCACCACCCATTCCATGATCATTTGAAGAACTTGGAGATGGCGCGGAAGCACCCACTCCTATAACCCCATCAATTCCAAATGGATATCCAATTCCTCTTAGATTCCCTGTTTTATTTGCTCCAAAAATATGCATGTCTCTATTATTACCAGACCCAGCAAATATTGTTGTATTATACGTTTGCATTAAATTTTCATATAAAGGAATATCAATTTGTAAGTTTTGTGGGGGCGTAAATACTATTTCAGGATATGTGTATATATCTACATCGCAATATGATAGACTTAATACTTTGGGAGGAATATTCCCTGGTTCAGTTTGAGCAGCTATAAATTCATTTGTTGCAATATCAGTATTACTATATGGATATGATGAATGACTTGCGACTTTTGTTTTACCATTTGATATTGAAATAGTCCCAGCTTCGTAAGTTGATCCTTGGTTAATATAAAAATTATTTGTATTTGGCTTTGAAGCTATTATTCCAGCTACCATAGTTGCATGAATTTCTATTAGGTCATTTGGGTCATAATCTGTAATCCCACTTGAATTATAATTTGATATTCTTCCTAATAATTCAGGATGATATGGATCTGCACGTCCCTCAAATTCAATTATCCCTACCGTAATATCTGGTAATCCTTGTAAAAACACCCAAGAATTTGGAGCTTGAACCTGCTCAATATTCCAATTCCTAAAAGGATTTGAAAGTAAACCAATATCTGTATAATCAATTCCACTTAATTCTAATATAGAATTAGGTTTTTGAATCAAATCAACACTTGCAATATTCTCTAATTCCTCAGTTATCTCATCAATATTAATTTCCTTAGGGAACCAAATTTCAAATATATTTTTCATATTTTGTTGAGGCAAATATTTGTCAATCTCAACTTTTTTAAAAATTATTTTAGTTGGATTGATATTTGAATTAACAGAATAATTGTAAATAATATTTTTAACCTCTTGGTCATTTATATTGTCAGTTCCCACTACTTTCTTTTCATTTGTGCTAATGTTTATAATATCAGGAATTAAAAATCTAATAAGGAATTTATTTGAATACAATTTTTTATCTCTAACCTCCATAGGAGCTTTATCATATACATTCTCACCTGGTTGCAAGCTAAATATGCATTTTTCTCCAAAATCACTCCAATTTGAGGAAGAATGAAATTTTATTTGAACAGAATAAATTTTCATTATTTCTAATCCTGAAATTTGATTTAAAGGAAGACTACCATCAGTTGATGTATATAAATAACTATATCCAGAAAATGAATTTTCAATTAGAAATTCATAATTATCCGCACTATTTATAATTTTCGCAAATAATATATCATCTTGTTTGATATTTGCCTTTCCGCAAAATTCATCACTTAGTTGTGTTAATAATGGCTCAGTAACTATTTGACACATATCTCCCCAATCACTTGTATCGCTTCCCAAAATCGATCTAACAGCAATATCATAACTAATATTGTATTCTATTCCAGCAAATTCATTTAAAGTAAATGTGTTCACATTTTTTACAATACTTTCACTATAAGCTATATTTGAATTTTCAACTAAAAACTCATAATAATCAACTCCTGTAATTTCTTTAGCAGTTAGTATTTGGTCAAATTCAACATCTGTAGCACCGCAATCAGAATTAATAAGTTTTGTTGTAGGTAATTCATATGTTACTTCAAGATAAGGCCATTTTGTTGAATCTGCATAATCGCTTGATGCAAAGGAAAGTTGGTTAGTTCCAAGAAACAATACCGGACCTATTCTCAATATCAGGCCATTATTAGCTACCGTGCCATCTGTCCATGATTGACAAATTGTTGTAATATCAACCGAATAGTCTTCAGTAGGATAGGTAGAATTAGGCAAATATACACTCATATATTTATCGTAAGTGGGCTGATTGTTCCATGTTACAGTGTTTTCATCCCAAATATCAGTTATTGCTGAAAGATAACTTTCATTTCCACCCAGATGGTTTACCCCCGATAATTTTAATGTAGCATTTAATATTGTTGAACCTTGCGGTATAGAAGATAAATCAACTTCAATCAAAGATCTCTGCATTACTCCTATTTTTCCTTCAAATAAATATGAGTAAAATGTTGTAGAGTTTCCATTATTTGAGTCAGGAGTACTTGTGCTTATTGAAGCATCTTTTTGTGTATAAAAAGTTTTTGTTGTCTGAGAATAACTGTTTGTCACTAAAAACAAATAAATGCAGGTAATAATTATATTTAATGCTTTCATCGTTTTTCTGTTTAAAGTATTAATACCATTTTTTTGTAAGGGAAATATTGCCATTCGTATCTTCAATTGATACTGCATAATAATACATATCTGATTGAAGTGTGGTATATAATCCCAGATAAATAATATTTTGTTCTCTCAAATATGTAAGTCCGGCAGGAAGACCCACTGTATTGTCATATTGAAAACTGTAATTTAGAATATCTGTTCCATCTTCAACAGTACCAATTCGTATATGAACAGTTGCTAACTGGCTTGTGTCAGCCACAGTAACTTTGCAAATCCTTGTACACAACGGGTCAAAAACAGCCGTGTCATTACTTGTGGTTTCATAATATATCTGATAAGTAAAATCATTAGTCGGATTTTGCGACATCACAAGACTGTTCATTAACAGGCTCAATGTTGAAATAAGGATAATTCTCAACATTGGTTGTTTCAGGTACAAGTGTTTCATTATTTTATGTATTTTGATTTAATAAATTTTAACATATTTTATGTAAAAATACGACTGTTTTTTATTATATGTGCAATTATTTAAATGTTTTTTTATTTTAATGATATTTCATTTTAATCAATTCAATTTCAGAGTTTATGCAAAGGCAAAAAAGCAAGCTCTTTTTGTTTTTTTGTACCTTAAAAAATAATTAAATAAAAAAACAAAATGTGCTTGACTGAGCATAGGCTGATGTTAAATCCTAACTGCCCAAAGGGCAGAAGAGCGAGGGCAAAAAAATAAAACATTTGGGTGAGGTTGTGTGTCTGCGGTATTATAAGTCATTTCGTTATTTTTGTTTTAGTCAATACACAAAACGGTCAACCCTTTTTTACTCCCGAAACTCAGTCAAAATGTATATATGTGTCTTTTCACATGCATTATTGGTAACGGCTCGGCGGTTGCTGTTCGGTGGCGATTTCACCACTAAAGTTTCTACGAAGAACTGAAGTTTCAATATGCACGTCTCTGTCAAACGAGCCACTGTCCCGCCACTGACAGCAAACGCCTGTTAGCAACTGGCGGTTCTTGTCCCTGTCTATATGTCTATCAATTGTCATGGTCAGATTAAACTTGTCATATTTGTTTCATTTCCTTTTCTGTCTGTGTCGCCCGTGTGTTGGCGTGTTTTATTTTTTTCTTTTTTAGAGAGGGAGAAAAATTTTGAAATTCTTCTCTGGGCTGGCTTTGCAAGCTCTTTTAAAAACTTTGGTCAGAGCGTTGGCTATAGCGGTTTTTAAATGTGCTTGCAAAATACGTAGCTTATATTGCCTCATATAATTGTTTTCCAATTTTTAATTCATTTGGTTTGATTGGTTTTAAATTTGTTAAATCAGATTTATATCTCACCTCTGAAACTTTGTTTGGTATATGGATTTCCTCAATTTTGCTAATGTCCTGATGCCTGTAAAACAGTAAAGAATCTTTTGCAATATTGAAGTCAAACTTTATTTTAATTGACTGCTCCAAAGAATTACCAAGTGTCTTGAATACTATGTTGTTGAGTTTGTCTGTAAGGTCAAAATCATTTTGAACTTTAGTTGTAATACTGTCAACAAGTTGCTGAATATTTTGACCTCCGTTGCTTTGTCTAACAAAAATTGAAGCGATTAAAACTTGCGTACCTGCTGGTGGATTTAGTTGTTCCGAAGAAAATGTATGAATGCGTTCAAAGTTAGAATTGCTTTTCACTTCAATTTTTTCCACGCCTGAATTGAAATCGAATTTTTCCTCTGGTATGTTGTGCCAATAATTCAAAAACGTTTTTGTATTTGCTGAGTTGTCAATCAAAAATAACTCTGCCCAAAGACCTTGAACCGTATTGGTTGGTGTGTCTGTCATGGCACGAAATACTTCAACAAATTTATTTAGTGATTCAATTACTTGCTGCTGTGTCGGCTTATTGTTTAATGTTTTTATAAGTGTCTCTGATATTCTCAAAAAATATTCTTGCAGATTTCTGTCGGTGCTTGTGAATGTAATTACAGTGAAAGTTTGAAAACTGCTTTTACCATTCTCTGAAATTTTACACTCAATATTTTGTTCAAGTTGCAAATACTTCAATCGAAAATTTTTCAAAGCAATGTTTTTTACTGCATTTGAAACTGACAAAAGTATAATTGGATTACCTTCAAAATCTACTGCTATTCTGAAATTTGGATATTCAGGAATTTGAATGGCATTGAAAAATTTCTCATTACCATCTGGAAAGGTAAGCGTATCGTATAACTCAATTAGATTCATGCTTGTCTTAT
>JBDRPR010000623.1:0-9095 GCA_043826845.1 Bacteroidota bacterium | reverse complement strand
AGAAAAATCATAGAATTTTCGACAAAAATATTGATTGTCATTCTGGCATTCTGGTATATTGTATATAAAATAATAAAATTCAACTGGTATGATCAGTAATAGTCAGAAATTTTTTAAGTCTGAATAATTTAATCAGTATATATTCCAGAATATGAATATTGAAATAGCACAACAACGCCAGTATAACAAGTAAAAACAATAATGCCGCGATCAGATAATTTGTTGCAGACGTAACATGCAGAATGTCTGAATTATTCAGTATCAGTATTGCAGTTGCTAATGCACCTGGAACAATTGTAACTGTAAACTGGCTTATACTTCCCACAATAGTTGAAACGGCAGCTTTTGCCCTGATTTCTTTTTTAAGAAAAAGAATGCGTCCTATTGGTTCGCCGATTCTGTTTGGAGTAATAAGCGAAAAGGTAATTCCTCCGACAACTGCTTTAAAAGATTGAAAAAAATTAATTTTTTGATGATGAGAAATTAAATACTTCCATTTAAATGATTCTGTCCCCCAGTTAATAAACATCAAAAGAATAACGATGATGAGAATCCAATAACTGTAAATATTTCCGGAAAACAATTCTGAATATGACTGATCAGACCAGTTGAATTTTAATAATTTATATACAATATACCAGAATGCCAGAATGACAATCAATATTTTTGTCGAAAATTCTATGATTTTTCTCCAGTTCATCTACTGTTCAGTCAAACAAAGGTAATATTAATTTGTTAAATCTCTTTCTTATCATGGCCGAAGCTATCCTGATGACTGACTTTAATCCTGAAAATACAATTACAATGATTTTATAAAATTAAACCGTATTTTTGAAACCTAAAAACTGCTTTTTGAATGTATTCAAAACCTAAAAAAAGCCTTGGGCAGCATTTTCTTACTGATAAAAATATTGCAGCAAAGATTGTAAATTCTATACAAACTGAATCCCCTTCATCTATAATAGAAATTGGGCCCGGAAGAGGAGTGTTAACTGATTTTCTTATTAATCGGTTTCCTGAAACATTGCAACTTATCGAAATTGACACTGAATTATCAAAAAGTTTACTGGAAAAATATCCTTCATTAAACAAGAAAATACTAAATGCAGATTTTTTAACTATTGATCAAGGATATTTTTCAAATAATTCGGTTATAATCGGGAATTTTCCATATAATATTTCGAGTCAGATTTTTTTTAAAATTCTTTCCAACAAAGAATATGTTCAGGAAGTTGTTTGTATGTTACAAAAGGAAGTAGCTGAACGAATAAGTTCATCTCATAACAATAAAACCTATGGCATTTTAAGC
This sequence comes from Bacteroidota bacterium, assembly GCA_043826845.1. Taxonomy (GTDB): domain Bacteria; phylum Bacteroidota; class Bacteroidia; order Bacteroidales; family CAYTAU01; genus JBDRPR01. The sequence goes on along the minus strand of JBDRPR010000623.1, from coordinate 7,786 downwards.
GTTCTTTTACAGGCTCATTTTGATATTAAATATTTATTTTCAGTAAATCCTCAGGTCTTTTCTCCCCCGCCAAATGTTAAATCTGCAGTAATCAGACTAGAGAGAAAGAAAAACATCATTTTGGATTATGATGAGCAACTTTTTATTAAAATTGTTAAAGCTTCTTTTAACCACAGAAGAAAAATTTTAAAAAATTCATTGTTAACTATTTTTCCTTTAATGTCTTATAAAAACCCTGTTTTTCAAAAACGCCCGGAACAGTTAGCTGTTAAAGATTTCATCTTTCTTACAAATTTGATCAGTGATTTAAATAAATCCTGATTTTTTTAGCATCTTTACATAATTAATTCAAAAGCATATGCATTTCGAATTCACAAAAGAATTTCTTGAAGAACTGATTCATATAATTGATAATAAGGATCAGAATACTGCAGTTGAAATCATGAAAGGACTGCATGCAGCAGATATTGCAGAAATATATGATGAATTAACAGTAGAACAGGCAAAGTTTTTATATCTTTTACTCGATGCTGAAACAGCTGCAGACGTGCTTGCCGAGCTTGAAGACAATGACAGGGAAAGGTTTTTGCATTCATTACCATCCGAGATAATTGCCAAACAGTTTATCGAAGAAATGGATTCTGATGATGCTGCTGATGTACTGGCAGACCTTCCGGGTCACAAAAAAGATGAAGTTCTTTCACATATCGAAGATCTTGAACAGGCAGGTGATATTGTTGATCTGATGAATTACGAAAAGGATACTGCCGGAGGCATAATGGCAAAAGAACTCATTGAGGTAAATGAAAACTGGACTGTCGAAGAATGTATCAATGAAATACGAAATCAAGCTGAAAATGTTGATGAAATATACAATGTTTATATCATTGATAATGACATCAAACTTAAAGGAATAGCTTCAATAAAAGATCTGATTTTAAATCCGGGAGAAACCAAAATTTCAAAAATTTATGATCCAGATATAAAAATAGTATCCACAAGTACTTCTGCCGAGGATGTCGCAAACATTATGGACAAATATGATCTCGTTTCAATGCCGGTTGTTGATTCTATTGGCAGGTTGGTTGGAAAAATAACAATTGATGATGTAGTTGATTTTATAAGAGACGAAGCTGACAAAGATTATCAGATGGCATCAGGTATCAGCGAAGACGTTGAATCTGGAGATACTATCTGGCTTAACACCAGAGCACGAATGCCGTGGTTGCTTATTGGTATGTTTGGAGGAATCATGGGCGCGCTGATTATAGGTCATTACGAAGGAGATATTATGAAATATGCCGGACTTGCTCTTTTTCTCCCAATGATTGCTGCTATGGCAGGAAATGTTGGAGTTCAGTCATCTGCTATTATTGTACAGGGATTAGCAAACAAATCATTGGGTATCGAAAGTATTCAGAAAAAACTTTTTAAGGAATTTCTTATTGGAATGATCAACGGTTTAGTATGTGCATCTCTGATTTTTGTTTATAATATTTTCACATCTCCTTCTTATGCTCTGACATTTACAGTCAGTATTGCTTTATTTTCGGTTATTATTTTTGCTTCAGTTTTCGGAACTTTTATACCTTTACTGCTCAATAGGTTTAAAATTGACCCTGCTGTCGCAACCGGTCCTTTTATTACAACAGCCAACGACTTGATGGGTTTATTTATTTACCTGTTTCTTGGCAGATTTATTTTCTCGTTATTTTAAGTATATTACATTTTAATTACTAGTCATTCTATGTCTTATACCACTGAGATATTATAATAATTATCTTTTTATTATTAAAAGCAACCATCTTATTATTAAAATCGTCTTAATAACTCTTAACCAAAAAAATTAATCCACATGAAAAAACTAGCTACAATTATTATTGCATGTATCGCATTGTTGTATTCCTTAAATGGATATTCAGCAGATTATTACTGGGTAAACGGAACTGGAAACTGGTCAGAATTTGCTACACATTGGGCCACATCTTCAGGAGGGGCATTGTTTCATCTTCAGGCTCCTACAGAAAATGATGATATTTATTTTGACGCAAATTCATTTTCAGGGCCATTGCAATCAGTAAATGTTGATGTATTTAATGCAACCTGCCGAAATATGAACTGGACAGGTGCAACGAATAATCCGACATTAACAGGAATGAATTCCATCACAATTTACGGTTCACTAACTTTTATCCCGGCTATGTCATGCACTATGACAGGAGGTTTGTACTTCAGCACAAACAGTCCTGCTACAACCATAGATTTCGGGGGTATCAATCTTCCTATGATGCAGATTAGTTTTCAAAATGGCAGTACTGGAACATGGACGATGCAATCGGATATGAACATGACAAACATCAACGCGATGATAATGTTTAATGATGGTAACCTTAATACAAATGGATACACGATAAACACTAAAAATATCAATATCATGGGCTCTGCTCATGGCAGCTGGACACTAGGAAGCTCCACTATTAATTGTACAGGCTTTATGTTAATGGGTAGTCCTGCAATACTAGCCCTGAATGCAGGTACTTCGACTATTAACATTATAAATGGTAATTCTTCTTTTATGGGTGCAGGTTATACTTTTCATGATGTCAATTTTGACGGCATAAGTTCAGGTACGTCTTTAAATCTAAACAGTAACGCAACCTTTGAAGTTCTTACCTTTAATAATATTCCGACTATATTATTTCCCCAAAATGGAACCACAACAGTAACAGATGTGCAGTTTAACGGATCCTGCTCAAATATGGTAACCATTGCTTCAGCAACAAGCGGATACACTGCAAATATATTCAAGGCAAACGGTGTCGTGACAGAAGATTATATCGCAGTAAAAGACATCACAATTCTTGGTGGCGCCAGTTTTATCTCAGACAATAGCTGTGATCTGGGTAATGTTAATAATTGGACAATTAATGCAGCCGCTCCCAACATGCTTTTTTGGATTGGAGGAACCGGATCATGGAATGACCCGGCACATTGGTCGCTTGTTAGCGGGGGTCCACCATTTGGAGCATGTGCTCCCACAATAAATGATGATGTGATTTTTGATGCAAATTCATTTTCTGTAGCAGGTCAGGTAGTTTCTATTGACGGAAATGCATTTTGCCAAAATATGACCTGGATCGGGGTTACCAACAACCCCGATCTGGATGCTTTTAACTTTTGGGGCGATAATTTGTTTATCGGCGGAACAATGCTGTTAGACCCCGGTATGACGGTTAGTTTTAATGGGGCAACAAATTTTGTTTCAGACGATGCAGGGGAACAAATCAATACACAAAACATACCCCTTCCAGGTAATGTATTTTTCTCCGGGAGTGGTGAATGGACGCTTGCCGGCAATTTTCAATGTGCTTACCTTTATGTTAACCAGGGATCTTTTATTTCCAACAACCATGACCTTACTGCTAATAGTTTTACTTCCAGCTCGGATTTAATCCGTTCGGTCAATCTTGGATCATCTATGGTCTATCTTTCCAACTCATGGCAACTGCAGAATGTTACCAATCTGACATTTATAGTAGGAACCTCGACAATCACATTCAGCACCAATGCCACATTTCAGGGTGGAAACCAAACATACAGCAATGTAGCCTTTGCAGGAACAGCAGGAATATATGATAATAATTCATTCATTAATATTGGTTTTTCATCAGGAACAACCGTTTCGTTTGAGGCCGGATCAAGCCAGAATATAATTAATATGATGTTGGCTAACGGCTCATGCGGAAGTTATATCATTTTACAATCTATGACTGAAGGGACACAGGCTACAATTTCCAAAACAATTGGTAATATAACAGTTGATTTTTGTAGAATCAAAGATATAAATGCCATAGGTGGAGCAACCTTTAATGCAACAAACAGCACTGATATGGGGAATAACAGCGGCTGGGTATTTGCCGCACCTGCTGCAACAACTTATTACTGGGTTGGTGGAACAGGGAACTGGAATGATCCGACACATTGGGCAACATCTTCAGGTGGTGCGGCAGATGCCTGTATCCCTTCATGGTCTGATAATGTGATGTTCGATGCAGGTTCCGGACTACCTGGACAAACAGTAACTGTGAATGTCACTTCAGGATGTAATAATTTTACATGGTCTGTACCTAATGCTACATTGGCGGGGACTAATTATGATTTGTATGTAGGAGGTAGCTTCACTCTCAACGCTGCAATGGTAATGAATTATGGCAGTAATAACTATTCGTTTGTTTTTTATAGTGATAATCCGGGAAACCTTATCAACTTCGCCGGAAAGACAATATACTCCAATATTGAGTTTAACGGAGATGGGAGCTGGTTACTTGCAGGAACCATGAATTGTTTCCGGTCAATTTATTTACACAAGGGAAATCTGAACCTGAACAACAATATTATGATATGCAGTTCCTTTTATTCCCAGACATCCGAAGTTCGTCAGTTATCTCTAGGAAACCAAACCCATACAATCTCCAGTGGATGGTACATTCAGGATGGAACCAATTTCACAATGATTGCCGGAACCTCAACACTGAATATTGCCGGTAACTACTTCTATGGTGGCGATAAAACATATAATATTGTAAATCTTACAACCAACGGGTTCTGCCATATTCGTGGGGGCAATAGCTTTACTACATTGAATGTTCCAAGTAGCAGAAATGTTTCCCTTGAAGGAGGTGAAATCCAGATAGTAGCAAACCTGATTATTCTTTCCGGAGTGGATTGCAATAATTACAACAATTTATACTCTAATATTCCGGGAACACCTGCAACTATTACAAAAAATGGTGCAGCAGTAAATCTTGATTTTATGAATATTTCAGATGTCAGGGCTTCTGGAACTGCTGTATTTACTGCCAATAACAGTATCGGGACTGGGGATGTTACGGGATGGATCATAAATCCCCCTGCCGGAGCTACTCATTATTGGGTGGGTGGTACCGGCGACTGGAACCAGAATCTCCACTGGTCTGCATTTTCCGGTGGACCAGGGGGCCTATGCGTACCTACAACTCTTGACGATGTAGTGTTTGATGCTAATTCATTTTTAGATCAGGATACCGTTAATATGAATACAACGGGATATTGTAAATCTATGAACTGGACAGGTGCAGGTTTTAATCCCCTGTTTCAGATGAACGGAAACCTGAATATCAATGGATCTCTCACCTTTATTCCTGCAATGAATATATACACCTACAGCTCTGTTAAATTTATTTCAGCTACGCTTGCAAATACGATAAATACTGCCGGACAGGAGTTATATTATATTTACTTTGACGGTTCAGGTGTTTATAATCTGCAAAGTGATCTGAACTTTTCCTACATTTACTTTAATAATGGAACATTAAATACCAGTAATTTTGCACTGATGGGAGGAAACAATGGTACGTTTTCGTCGAATTCTATTTCTACACGAACACTTAATCTTGGCAGTAGCAACATTCAGGTTTACAATTGGGACATCAGCGATCCGACCAATTTTGCAATCAATGCAGGCACTTCGGAAATATTATTAACAAACAACCCATGGCAATTCAGGGGCGGAGACTTGTCATATCATAACCTGACAATTACTCCGGGCAGTTTTGGAGGATATACAACTATTTATGGTTCGAATTCCTTTAATATGCTTAAACTGAATCCGGGTTGTGATATCAGATTTGAATCCGGAAAAACTCAGATTACTTTAGATTTTGATGCTACTGGTGATCCGGGAAACAATATATCGCTGAGCTCATCTACAGCAGGTAATTTTTCATCTGTTAATCAGATTCCTTTACCATTCTGTGGAGATTACCTCAACATCCGCGATATGCATGTGACAGGAGCAACATTTTATGCAGGAAACAATAGTAACAATCTTGGAGGAAATCTGGGCTGGACGTGGTCAGGTATGATAGTAATTGACCAGTATCCTGCTCCTATGTGCGAAGATGTTGCCGGTGGAGGAACTGTCGCCGGTGTTGATCTTACTTCATGGAACGCAGTTATTGATGGTGGAACCGGATCTACTCATACCTGGTACTCAGATGCAACACTTACAACATTAGTCCCTGATCCCACAAACGTAACAGTAAGCGATGGTCTGACTTTCTGGGATCTTGTTGATAACGGTACATGTACCGAGGTTGCACAAATTGTTTTTACAGTAGTGGATCTTCCTGTACTTAGTTTTATTGAAACAAATGTGTCCTGTTTCGGAGGTAATAACGGAGCAATTGATATGACTGTATCTGCAGGAACCTCTCCATTTTCTTATTTATGGTCCTCTGGTGAAATCACCGAAGACATTTTCGGGTTAACAATGGGTACATATTCCCCGACTGTTACAGATGCTAATGGTTGTTCAGCTACTAGTTCTGTTATAATTACCCAACCTGCACAGATAACTCTTGCCTTTTTAATAACAAATGTTACCTGCTATGGAGGAGGTGATGGTGCCATTGACCTTACGATAAATGGTGGTACAGGAGCTTATACATATTTTTGGACAGGCGGAATGATAACTGAAGATCTTACAGGACTTGCGGCTCTTACTTATTCAGTTACTGTTACTGATGCTAATCTATGTACTGCAACTGATCTTGCAACAGTAACGGAACCACCGGCTCTTTCTATTGATTCTGAATCAGCAACTGATGTCGTATGTAACGGTATTTGTGATGGAACAGTCACTGTTACTGCCTCTGGTGGAACAGGAGTATTGAGCTATGATATCGGTGCAGGAGCACAGGCAAACGGGAATTTTAGCAGTTTATGTTCTGGAATATATCAGGTAACCATAACAGATGCAGTTGGCTGTACCATAAGCAGCAGCTCTCTTACAGTAAACGAACCGCCTCCATTTTCAATAACTGCTGTAACTGTGGATATTTCGTGTAATGGAGCCTGTGATGGCAGTATTGACCTTACCATTTCAGGAGGTGTACCACCATTATCTGTATTGTGGAGTAACGGAGCTTCAACAACAGATATTTCAGGCCTTTGTTCCGGTTCATATTGGGTTACGGTAGCTGATGGAAATGGATGCACAGGTTCTGCCGGGCCATGGACCATGACAGATCCTCCTGCAATATCTATTGATATTGAATTAGCAACTGATGTCCTATGTAATGGTGATTGTGATGGAACAGTCACTATTATTGCCTCTGGTGGAACAGGGGTATTGAGCTATGATATCGGTGGCGGAGCGCAGGCAAACGGGAATTTTAACAGTTTATGTCCTGGCGTTTATCAGGTAACCATAACGGATGCCAATGGTTGTAGCATAAACAGTAGCTCTCTTACATTAAACGAACCACCTCCATTTTCAATAAGTGCTGTATCTGTGAATATTTCATGTAATGGTGCTTGTGACGGAAGTATTGACCTTACTGTATCCGGAGGTACACCACCTATAACAGTAATGTGGAGTACAGGAGCAGTGACCGAGGATATCTCCGGATTATGTGATGGTTCGTATTGGGTTACGGTAATTGATGCAAATGGATGCACGAGTTCTGCAGGGCCATGGACTATGACAGATCCTCCTGCCCTGTCTATTGATTCAGAAAATTCAACAAATGTTACCTGCAACGGAGATGGTGATGGTACTATTACTGTAACCGCTTCAGGTGGAACAGGTGCATTAACTTATGACATTGGTCTCGGCGGACAGGCAACGGGAAACTTTATTGGTCTATCAGGAGGAATATACACAGTTACTGTAACTGATATAAATTTATGTACGGCAACAAGTAGTGCCATAACAATTACTGACCCACCTGCATTAGCCCTTTCT
>JBDRPR010000622.1:0-7761 GCA_043826845.1 Bacteroidota bacterium | reverse complement strand
TGCTTCGGTATATTGTTTATTTGTGAACTGTCCATCAGCTTTTGTAATAACATCCTGATATGCTTTGTCCTTTTCAGCAGCAGCTAATTGATCGGCAAGAATTTTGTCTATCGCAGCAATTTTATCTTTAGGATATTGTTCAGAAGGTTTTAATCCGCTTGCAGTACTATATGAAGTTTTGGCTTCATTATACTCTTTTCTTGCAAACTGACCGTCCGCTTTGAGTATTGCATCTTTATAGGCTTTTTCTTTTTCGGTAGCAGCTAGTTGATCTGCAAGGATCTTGTCTATTTCTGCAATTTTGTCTTTTGGATATTGTTCAGAAGGTTTTAACCCAGTGGCAGTAGAATATGAGGCTTTTGCTTCTGCGTATAGATTTTTTGTGAAACTTGCATCAGCTTTTGTAATAGCATCCTGATATGCTTTTTCTTTTTGGGCAGTAGCCATCTGATCAGCAAGAATTTTATCAATCTCTGTAATTTTACTTTTAGGATATTGCTCAGTAGGTTTCAATCCACCTGCAGTTGTATATGAAGTTTTTGCTTCATTATATTCTTTATTTGTAAAATGTCCGTCAGCCTTTGTAATAGCATCCTGATATGCTTTTTCTTTTTCAGCAGCAGCCATTTGATCAGCTAAAATTTTATCAATAGCGATAATTTTATTTTTAGGATATTGCTCAGTTGGTTTCAATCCGCTTGCAGTGGTATAGGAGGCTTTTGCTTCATTATATTCTTTATTTGTAAAATGTCCGTCAGCCTTTTTAATAGCATCCTGATATGCCTTTTCTTTTTCAGCAGCAGCTAATTGATCAGCAAGAATTTTGTCTATTGCAGCAATCTTATCTTTAGGATATTGTTCAGATGGTTTCAATCCGCTTGCAGTATTATATGAAGATTTCGCTTCATTATATTCTTTTCTTGTAAATTGTCCATCGGCTTTAAGGATTGCGTCCTTATATGCTTTTTCTTTTTCAGTAGCAGCAAGTTGATCTCCAAGGATTTTGTCAATTTCTGCTATTTTATCTTTTGGATATTGTTCTGAAGGTTTTAAACCACTGGCAGTAGAATATAAAGTTTTTGCTTCTGCATAAAGTTTCTTTGTAAAATTTGCATCAGCTTTGGTTATTGCATCCTGATAATTTTTCTCTAAGGCCATTTTTTCCTCATTTGCTATTTTTTCAGCCAGCAATTTGTCACATTCAGCAATTTTGTCTTTTGGATATTGTTCGGTCGGCTTTAATTTTGAAGCACTTTGATAGTCTGTTTTTGCAACATTATAATTCGCAGCATTAAAATAATTGTCAGCAGTCTGAATGAGTTTTTCATATTCTTTCTCACCAGACTCTTGTTGAGCCATTAATTTTAAGCACTTATCAAGTTGTTCTTCAGGATAATAATCAAATTCAGGAGCATAATAAATTGCGTCTTCGTATTTATCATGAGCTTCCTTGTATTTTTTTCCACGAAACAGAGCATCAGCTTCTTGTATTAAATCTGTATAGTTCTTTTTAGTCAGAAAATCCAGTTGACTCATGATTTTTTCAATTTCTTTCCTCATTGATTCTGTATAATCCGGATCAAAATCGAAATCATCAAGATTATCAAAATATTTAATTTTTGTTACAGGTTTGCTTAGAGCAGAAATATCCAAACCTTTAACATAGTCGAATAGTTCTATTGTAAATTTATAAGGATATACAAACTCTTTTCCTTTGTTTATGGTGGTGTTAATTGTAACTTTTTTTGTTACTAAGTTTTCTTTTGATATGCTTAAGGTATATTCTTTATCAAAATCTAACTTAATATCAATTTTTCCTGAAAAGTTAGTTGTGTATGTATTCAATTTTATGCTGCCATCATAAAGGTCTATTATTGCACCTTCTACTAAGTTTTTACCATACTTTACAGTAACTTTAATATCTACAGAACCGGTTGAAGATGTCTGTGAATAACAATACGGAAAAAAAGCCAACAGTATAATAAAAATGATTAATTTATTCTTCACAAAATAATCTTAAAACAATTAATAATCAATAAATAAAAAATAAAAAATAAATTCGCATCTAAAATATATATAATAATACATATAACAATAAAAAGCAGCACAAAAATTATGCTGCTTTATTAACAACTGTAAAGAGTATTAATTACTTGTTTATTTTTGCTATTCTTCTGGTGATGTTATATCCATCAACATTAATAGTCAAAAAATAAATTCCTTGCTGTTTATCTGAAAGGTCAAATGTATATCTGTTTTCTAATGATTTAATAGCATAAATATTTATTAATCTTCCTGATAAATCATATAATTTCATATTAATATTTCTATTAATTGTTTGATCAAATTCAACAGTAACGTTCCCATTGGTTGGATTAGGATATATTTTAACCTTATTTCCATCCCCTAATTCTTCAACAGCAACGAGACATCCTATTAATTCAATTGCCAGAGATGTATTTAATGAATCGGTTAAAACTTGTGATGGTCTTTTCCATGTTCCTTTTTTAACATATAATGTATTAAGGCCTGTTAATCCCCTATCCGGTGCCATGTAAGTAACAAAAGTGTCCTGTGGAGTTTCATAAAACAACTGAAATCCTACAAAAAATTCACCAGTCATAGGAATTGGATTGTCAAACATTACAGAATGATATGTCAAAGGCGTAAATGAACTAATTAATACATCTTTATAATCAATAGTATTTCCAGGTAAGCCTGTAATTGAATCTACTTCCCAAACAGTAAAGCGAACTTTTCCTGCACTTGATGCGCTATAAGCTTTAACTACCGGAATGAGCACACCTGTAACCTGACTGAACATATAATTTACAAACTTATCAGCATAAGCTCTTATAACATATGTGTTATGTCCAGGGAAATATCCAAGACCGCCTGCCAGATGATAAAAGGTTAAAGGTATTTCTCCCTGCATTATATTTGTTACAGTATCACAAAAGCCTTCTGGAGGCTGCCATGGTTGATTTGAAACAATAATAAAATCCGTTTTTGTCAGAGTGTCACTGGTCAATCCATTTGAAATAATAAGAGTTACATCATATATTCCTGGTGTGGTATATAAAACAGATGCTGGATGCTGATCAGCAGATGTAGCAGGAACAACTCCTGATGGGCCAAAATCCCATTCCCAGTCAGTTGGATATCCGATTGACTGATCAATAAACGAAACTGTTGATCCTTCGACAATCAATCTTGAGCCTATTGCATCAAATCTTGCTTTAAGAGTGTCAGTAATTAAGGTGTTATCAATAACAGTTATATATGTTGTTTTTGTGATTGAGTCTGAACCAAGTATATTAGAAACCACAAGTGTTACCGGATAAATTCCGATAGTATTATATTGAATTCCGGTTGGATTTTGTACAACAGACGTGGTAGGTGTGCCATTATCAAAAGTCCAGCTCCATGTGCCAGGTGAGTTAGTTGACAGATCATAAAAATCTACGGTATTGCCAACAAAAACAGTTGTAAAATTTGAGAAAAAATCAGCAACCGGCAAATATGATGAGTCAATAACTTCAATATAATCAATTTTTGTTTCCGTATCAGTATTGTTCCCGTCATCAACAGATAGAGATACAGTGTATAGTCCAACATTGTTGTAAACAATTCCTATAGGGTCCTCAATCGTACTAGTCAATCCGTTTCCAAAATCCCAGTTCCATGATACTGGTGGTCCATTTTGCGAATCATCGAAAAAGTCAACTGCAGTTCCTGCAATAATTGTTGTTGCACTTGCATGAAAGTCACTATTAACAGCATTTGGATCAATTACTTCAATATAATTTGTTTCGGTTTTCGTATTATTATTTGTTCCATTGGATACTGTCAAAGTCACTGTATGAAGTCCGATGGTATTATATGTTACAACGTGCGGTCCTTGGGTGTTTGCTGTCTGTGCAGGCGCAGCTGCAGGGTCACCGAAATTCCAGTCCCATGAAATAATCTGTGCCGAAGGGCTTGATGCATCTGTAAAAGTAACATTTCCGCCTACATTTACTGTTGTAATACTTGCAGAAAATTCAGCATTTAGAACAGTATCTTCTACCAAAATATAGTTTGTTTTAGTCTCAGTATCGTTAGTTGTTCCATCAGAAACAGTTAATGCAATTGTATATAAACCCGGATTTGTATAAGTGACAATATGCGGTCCTTGTGTATTTTGTGTTGCAGGAGTAGCTCCGGCTCCACCAAAATCCCATGACCAACTAGTAATAGATGCTGTAGGAGTTGATGCATCTGTGAAAGTAACAGTGCTACCAACAGGTATTGTCGTTGGTGCACCTGAAAACTGAGCATTAACGCCATTATTATAAAAATCGAAACCATCTAATGTGGTAACGCCTGAACTTGAGGGGTCTAACCAATATTTTAATTGCTCAGCAATAGGAGTATAATCATCCCATGATCGATCAAATCTGGCATAATAATCATTGAACACATATCCGCAGGCAGCCTGTCCTCCTGTCAAATCACCAACAACATGATGGTTTTCATCAAATAGTGCAGATCCTGATGATCCTCCTTCAGTAACTCCACCATCCCATTCAGCAATATGCCAATGCGAATTTGAATCATAACCTGATCCATAATTTCCGATTGCAGGTGGATCATCGTCAATACATATCTTTTTAACATCACCTGAAGGATGATGAATTCCAACAGTATTTGTCGCAGGTGTGGCACTGTTATTCCAGCCGCACCAATATGGCTGATGTTGAGTTTGATCAGGCATTGAAGTCATTTCAACCAAACAGAAATCAAGAACTGAAGTTGTAGCCCTTAAAGTACATCCTGTAACAGATGGGATGGAACCAGCGCTAGGATACGGATCAGTAGTCGAACCGCAAGTAGCTGCTTCTAATCTGAAATTAAAAACCCAGTTAGCATAGGTATATCCTGTACAATGATTTGCAGTAAGAAAATATGGTTTTCCATCCATTGCAGTGTTATTTAATATTGTACCTGAACACATACCACTTCCCATAATTATCCTGCAAACAGCTTTTTTCTCATCCTGCCAATTAGCACCTTCTGGACAATTAATATCAATATTACAACTACCGGAGGCTCCAAAGCTTGAGTCTTTAAATTTTACCCACTCAACAATATTTCTGTACGCATGAAATATTTCTGTAATGCAAAGTTCTCCTTTAAATTCAGGATTTACAGGTTCAAAATATTCAATTGTTATTTCATCACCGGGGATAACAGTTGTTGCCAAAGAATTGAATTCCTGATTATTTTTGGATGTCAGTGCACCTAAGATGGAAGTTCTGTCTGAATTGTAAAGAAAAACCTTTGCTCCTTCCGGGATTCTAAAAGGACTAAAGACAAAATTAAGAGAATACGCACCTTGAGATCTAATTGTCAATCTCCACAATTTGTGACCATCGGGTAAAATTTCCCACTTCCCTGAATTGTCAAGATTATAATTTACAATAAACTGTTTTGCAAATCTATATGGAATGGGAGCTTTATTTGCAATATTGATTTCATCTTCTTTTAACATTGATTCAGAATCAAATGAAGGTAAATCAACCAGAGGTACACCTAAACTTACATTTCTTGATTCAAAGCTGATTGGGTTGGCACGTTCAACTGTCTGGGCAATTATTACCTGAAATTCAAAAGACAGAAAAATAAATATTCCTACAATTAGAAAATTTTTCATTTTTAAATTGATTTAAATAGAGTGATACATTAAAGAGCTTATTTTTTTCAGCAAGACGAAATATAAGCTAATATGGTTGCTTAAAATTATTTAATTATCACAAATTTTTCATTAAAAATCTGGTCTTTAATTATCATCTTTAAGTTGTAAATACCATTTAACAGATTACCTGTTGAAATTAGATGTTTTTTGTTTCCTGAGAACAATAATTTTTCTTCATAACAAAGCCGGCCATTTATATCAAAAATAGAAAAATGAATTTCATTTTGATCGTCAATTCCCGATAGAGAAATGTAAAGTTCATTGGAAGTAGGATTTGGATATAAATTTATAATATTTTCTGATTTATCATTATTAAAAATTCCTGTAGCGCAATCATTATAACTTTTTCCATCTAATGTCGTAATCCCTGTATTATTAGGGTCCAGCCAGGGTTTAAGTTTTTTATCATCAGTAGTCCCGTTTGATTCCCAGTGATAGCTGAACTTTCCATAATAATCAGGATAAGTTGAAGCAGTGCAATATGAACCTCCACCTGTTAAAGTTCCGATAATTCGGGAAGAGTTGTTGAAGAGAGGAGAACCGGAAGAACCCCCTTCAGTTACACCTTTGTTTGTTACAGTTGTTGCCCAATATACCCTCCAATGAGTGTTTGGAACTGACCCCCATGTTGATGAGGTTGGAGTATTTGTGTAAGTAGATATTTTTTTAATATCACCGGCAGGATGATGAATGCAAACACCTCCTCCCGAAGCAGTTGTTGATCTATCCCATCCGTTAAAATATATATACCAACTTTCAGGGTAAGTGGTCCTATCGAGTTTGACAAGATAAAAATCAGAACCACTGCTTCCTCCATTTCCTCCACTGGAAACATATTCACAACTATAAGTTAAATTTGAAGATGGAGAACTGGGAGGATTATCGCAAGAATCAGCTTCATAGTTGAAATAAAACCTCCACCATGCAAGATCACTAACAGAAGCACCTTGTCCGCAATGGTCAGCAGTTAAAAAATATGTTGTACAATCCTGCAACTGATTATTTACGAAGGATCCGGTGCAATAACCATAATTTGTTCCGACTCTTAAATAAATTTTTGCCACACCTCTTTTTTCATCTTGCCAGTTATCACCTTCAGGGCAATTAATATTCACTTCACAAGCGTCAGATTCACCATATTTTATGTCCTTCTCTTCTCCGCGATACAGGTATGACACATCAGATATATTAAAAGAACTTTCAACAGAAAAATTTTCTGGTTCAAAATATTCAATAATGATGTTGTCATCTGAAATAATATCTGATGCAAAAACGTTTTTTTCATTATTGTCAAAATCTGTATATGGACCAAAAATTTGTGTTTTTGATTCATTATAGAAAAACAAATTTGTTCCTTCAGGCAGATAAAAATTGTTTATATCCAATGCCAGTCCTACTGCTTCATAAGATACAATTTTCAATCTCCAAATTCTTCCATTTTGAACCTGTGTCCATGTTCCAGAATTAGATTTATCAAGATTTGCTTGTATAGCTACTCCAGCCCTATAAAATTCTCCGTTTTTATCTCTTGTAATATCTTCAGCGAGCAACTTCTCAACATTTGGTTTTTGAAAGAAAACAATATCATAATCGTTTGAGCAATTTTCTGAACTAAAACTAAGCGGTAATTCAGGAGTAGAAATTTGAGCTTTACTAAGTATAATTCCTACAGATAGAACAAATAACAACAGAATAATTCTTTTCATAGTATTTTTTTTTTCGAAAGATACGGTTTTTTTAAAAAAAAAAGGCTTTTTATTTAAAAGCCTTTTAAAAAATCGTTATATAAAATTATTTTAAAATAGATATTTTTTTGATTAACTGATTATTATCCGATATTATAATAAAATTATAAATTCCATTAGTAAAATTACTGACATCAATATTTATTATTTTATCATTTACTTCAATTTGTCTGACCAATTGGCCCAAATTATCATATATATTTATATTACAATTATTGAATGGAGTCTTTACAGAAATATTATCGGTTGCAGGATTCGGAAATATTTGAAAATCTTTAT
>JBDRPR010000621.1:0-2393 GCA_043826845.1 Bacteroidota bacterium | reverse complement strand
TATCAATAACTTCAGTTATTTGACTTAGTAACTGATGTTACGCAAAATAACATATTTACATTTTTTAAGATTCCTCATTTCACTACGTTTCATACGGAATGACATGGCCTGTGATGCATGTATGAGGGAGAGGGTGGGCGTCTATGATAGTTGTTCTCAATTTAAATTATTTATTTGGACGCCCACCCTCTCCCTCCTGATAAAAGACACGCAATGTCATTCCGAACAAAGTGAGGAATCTCCTTTATATTGCTTTTGCGTAACATCAGTTAGTAATTAAGGAATTTTATTTTTTACAACATTCCATACTATGTTGTAATTCACCCCTATATAATCACGAGTCAGTCGATCTCTCATTCCTGGCATATTTTTCCAGCTAATTGTATCCCATTTTAATTTAAAATCAGCAGGAATTTTTTTTAGTGGCTTCTCCAATAATTTCAAGACTGCGGACTACCGCTCTTTTCAGGGTTTTCTGTGGAAATTTTCTGTGTAACTTCGTGTAAGATATCACTAATTTTTTTATATTTGCTTAAAAAATAAACAAGATTTATGAGAAATTTCATCATATCATCGTTGTTGGTTTTATCACTGCTAACAGTAAATGCACAAAGCAATATATACAGCCGGATAATTTATCATCCTACTGATGATATAGCTTGCTATGCCATTGAATATGGATACAATAACGATTTTATGATTGCCGGACTGAAAGACTTTATTAAAATTGATTCTCTTGGTGAAATTATTTTCAGTTACCATTTTACAAATAATTATTGCATTAAAACCGTAACCCAGACGCCCGATTCGTGCTTTGTTTTCTTTGGAGAATCATATAGTGATACTACTCTTAAAAGAAATTTACTGATGTTGAAAACCGATACCGGCGGTAATATTGTTTTTGTCAAGGAATATGATTTCGGACAAAACATGCAGATTACTTCGGCTGACATGCTTGCAGACAGTAGTTTTGTTATTTGTGGATATGTTAAATTCACTACTTTACCTCACTCAAAGGTCTTTTTATGTAGGTTAGATAAAAATGGAGATATATTATGGAAAAAATTCTTGTACGTTGGAAGTTACAGCAATGTTGCAGTTGAAATAAAGAATATATCTGACTCTGTTTGTGTCGTTACGGGAACTTCTAGTGACACTGCGTATTTTGACAACGCCTTTTTTCTTAAAATGGATATAGCGGGAAACATAGTCTCGTCACATATATTTGAAACTACTCCTATAGCATATAGAACAAATGGATGGGGTATTATTTCGGTAAATAATTATCTTTATTGTTTCATAGAAAGAGCCCCGCATAATTGTATGATTGCAAAGATTGACTATAATCTTAATGTTGAGTGGTGTTACGAATATAACTATCTCTATAATGATAACTTTTTCATGTATGAAAATCACCCGATTAAGATGCATCTGAGTTCCGACAGTACATTATATATTGGAGCCATGGTAGAGATTGATACTGTTGGTAATATATATAACTATTGGGAGGCCTGGCTTCAATCCCGCACGGATATGCTCGAAACTAGCGATAAAGGGTTGTTACTTGTAGGAAACGGGCCTATGTTAGTAGTAAAGGATCCTAACACAATTACATGGTCACATATAGGATTAATAAAGTCCGACTCTTTGGACAATATTGAGAATTGCGCTTATTTATATCCTACATCAAACAAAACACCACAAAGCATTATCCTTACTCCGGTTACGGTTATTGAAGAAATTCCATCTGTAATTACCAATAATAGTCCGGTATATACAATTAATCCGATTACTCTTGTAGATGATTTCGGTTGTGTTGATGTTGCGGGAGGACTTCCTACTACCAGCACAAAATTGTCCCTATCGGTTTTCCCCAACCCCACTTCCGGCAATATCACAATTGAATTTCCCGATAGCCCTCAGATCATTTCAGAAGTAAAAGTCATAGATATTCTGGGAAATGAGAGATTTTCAAAAAGCGATATTAATAAAGTATTGTTAGATATAAATTTAGGGGTTCTGCCATCGGGGGTTTATGTAATAAAGATCATTAATGCGAAAAATGAGGAATTTCATAAAAGTATAGTGGTGGAGAATAACTAGGTAGCACCGATTGGAAAGAAACATCTATGAATTCATGGGAGCGTAAAATAAAGGTAAAAGTTACCGGAATCCCTGACGGGAACCTGACTTTTAATGTAATAAGAACCTGCTATAAAATTGGCGGCATCGCCACCATGTCATTTGTATCTAGGCCGGTGAAAGCAAAGAAAAAAACCAAAGTTTAAGACCTGTATTACGATGAAAATTCCTAAACAAGAAGAAGTCCCCGCGGGCATACAGGTAGAAAAACCGGATAGTGAAACATTAAGGATTACACGTACATGGGAAAG
>JBDRPR010000620.1:0-7818 GCA_043826845.1 Bacteroidota bacterium | reverse complement strand
GGATTAAACGGTTATCATCAGCATACACTGGAAGAAATCGGTGAAGAATTTGAACTAACCAGAGAGCGAGTAAGGCAAATTAAAGAAAAGGCAATAAGAAGGCTGAAACATACATCCAGGAGTAAAATTCTGAAAACTTATTTAGGATAAAATTCTCTGATAATTCAAATATTTACAGAATAATTCTGATTGTAATTTTCTATTACTATTTTTGCAAAAAACAGTAAAATGGAAGTACTCATTGCCCCTTCTCTTCTTTCGGCTAATTTTTTATACCTTGAAAAAGATATTGAAACTATTAACAACAGTGTTGCTGACTGGTTTCACATTGATGTAATGGACGGAGTTTTTGTTCCAAACATTTCTTTTGGATTTCCTATTATCAGACAAATTAAAAAATCTGCCAAAAAACCTCTTGATGTACATTTAATGATCAAAAAACCAGACAGGTATATTTTGGAATTTAAAGATGCAGGGGCAGATATATTAACCGTGCATTACGAAGCCTGTCAACATTTGCACAGAACAATATCTTTTATTAAAAAGAACGGTATGAAAGCAGGTGTTTCTTTAAACCCTCACACACCTGTTGAAATGCTAGAAGACATCATCAACGAAACAGATTTGGTTCTTATAATGTCTGTTAATCCCGGATTTGGAGGTCAGGATTTTATAGAAAATTCTTATGGAAAAATTAAAAAACTGAAAGAATTGATTATCAGAAAAAAATCAAAAGCTGTAATTGAAGTTGATGGTGGTGTAAATCTTGATAATGCATCAAAACTTATTCATGCAGGGGCTGATGTTTTAGTTGCCGGAAATACAATATTTAAATCGAAAAGTATTTCAGATACAATATTAAAACTTAAAAAGATCAGATAATTTTCAAATGTTTTGTATATAGCATCCCCCAAATCTATTTATACAATAAAACTTTGTTGCTGATTTCTATAATGTTAAAACAACTTTAATTTGCCGATCAAAAAGAAAAGAATAATTTAATTTCCCTCGAGAAAATCCTGCAAATAATTAAATTTCGGAGTTAATTTACCTCCTTTGGTAATTGATGCTTTTTCAATTATCCCTTCAATATCTTCACCAAAAAGAGAAGGAAATACTTTTTCGATTAATGCCTGACTAAACTCCACCGATGCATCTCTTGGTAATTCGCCCGGCAAATTATCAACTGCCATTACTGTAACTGAATTTGTATCCCATGGATCACATTCACTTTCAGTTTTTGGATTATAACCGTAAAAAGGATCTGCTATTGTTGAAGCCCTATGTGTGGAAGGAATCGGATCTTTTATATCGCAACTTACATCTGCAATAACCTTTATTCTGAAATCTTTTTGAAGATAGTCCTCTTTTTTCATAAATACCGGTGATCTCTGATCCCAGAAATGACAAGGAATATATAAGTCAGTTACTTTTGTAAAAGGTGCAAAATTTCCAACATACTCATCGGGATGACTGAAAAAATGTTTGAAATCAAACTGATGACCAGATTTATGTTTTGTGTATATATCTGCATCAATTACACAGATTACAGGTTCATCAAATTTCTTATTTAAAAAATCATTATAATCAACCAATTTCAATCCAAGTGGAGCCAATGTTTCAAGCGCCCCCTTCCCCACTCTTCCTTTGCCTGTAATGAGAATTTTTATTGGAGGAAGTTTCACTGATTTAACCTGTTCAAGAAGTTCAACCAGATCTTTACACTCATGTGCTCTTTTTAATGAGAAAAGATTGGTTTTCTTACCAAAGGCAATCAATCCGTTATATGCTCCTACGATTCCTGCCCATCGCCCAAATGCAACAACTCTTATATTATTTACATCAACAAGGTATTCATGATCTATCATTTGAATATTACGTTTTACTAATTCCTGCAACAATTTTCTGTTATATGCCTGCTTTTTAGCTGTGTGAGAAAAAAACAGATATTTTTTTCCTGATATCAGCTCGGGAATGTGCACTTCTTTTACTCCCATTAAAATATCACAATGATCAACTTTTTTTACAATATTAAGTCCCAAATCTGTATATTCACTGTCTTTAAAACATCTGTAATCGCTTGATTGAATATATAAATCAATTCCGGGGAATTTTTTTATTACTTCAAGGGCCTGTAAAGGGGGTAATACTACCCTTTTATCGGGGGGAGTTTTGGTTTCCATTAAAACACCAACTTTTATTTTATTTTCCATAATCATTTTTTAAGGCCATAAAAATACAATTTTAAATTTATTGTGACAATTTCTGTTTAATTTAATATCTTTGTGATTCATAAGGGGCTGATTTGGTTTTGACAGCAAGAATAATTGGTAGGTAAGCATGTCGAGCAATGTAATTTATCTCGTAAATCTGTGTTACAAAACAACAAAAGGCGATAACAACTTCGCGCTTGCTGCATAATTTCTCTTAGAGAAATTTGCTTTATTCCAGCTCTAGGTAGTTGGAACAGGCTGTCTCTCAAAAGTTCTGCCTGATTACTTTTGATCAAGAGGCACTCGCAATTCGGGCTAGTTTCGATAAAGTCCTGATATTGAAGCGAAAATAAAGGAATAAGGTTTATATCCGGTAGTGTTTAACCAGTTTTAGACCCGAAAATCAAGATAACACTAAACGTGTAGAAAGCCTATGAGTTACTTGTTTGGACGCGGGTTCGAGTCCCGCCAGCTCCACGAAGTGGAGATGAAAAGACTGCGATAGCAGTCTTTTTTTTGTTTCCAGAGGAAAAAAAATCGGGAGGAGAAGTTTACATGCTCTTTTTTAGATTTATTTATAATGATTACTCTTACATGTTTTGGGTTATTAGCGACATTGATTTTTTCATAAATAGCATTGAATAAAATAAAATTGTATTTTTGACTTTAATAATATTTTGCTTTTGCAAACATTAAAACATAGAAAGATGAATAAAATTCTTACCCTCCTTGTGATCCTGACTTTAAACTTTTCCTTTTCTCCATTATCTTCTCTAGGCCAAAATCAAACCGAGTTTTGGGGAATGACTCAGGACGGTGTTGATGGTGGGGGAATAATTTTTAAAACAGATGGTAGCGGTCTTAACCAACAAATCATTAATACATTTATTGAAAATCCCGGGCGAAATCCAATTCATACTCATTTATATCAGGCCACTAATGGGAAATTGTATGGAATGACCCAGCAAGGAGGGACAAGTGGTTATGGTGTTTTATTTGAATATGATCCCATCACCTTAACTTATGTCAAAAAGCTTGATTTTGAAGGCACAACAAATGGCAAATCTCCGCGTGGATCATTGATGCAAGCCGACAATGGAAAATTGTTTGGAATGACATATCAGGGAGGGGCAAGTGATCTTGGTGTTTTGTTTGAATACGATCCGGCAACCTCAACGTACGCAAAAAAAATAGACTTTGTAGGTGCCTCAAATGGTCGTTATCCATATGGTTCGTTGATACAGGCCGACAATGGAAAATTGTACGGAATGACCCAACAAGGAGGGACAAGTGGTTATGGTGTTTTGTTTGAATATGATCCGACCACTTCGACATACACCAAAAAGCTTGATTTTGCAGGTGCTACAAATGGAAGTTATCCTCAAGGCTCACTGGTGGAAGCCGACAACGGTAAATTGTTCGGAATGACCTATCAGGGTGGAACAAATGGTTTTGGTGTTTTATTTGAATACGATCCTGCTACTTCAATATATACAAAAAAGCTTGATTTTGCCGGTGCTACTAATGGCCGTTATCCTCAAGGATCACTGATACAGGCTGACAACGGGAAATTGTACGGATTGACCCAACAGGGAGGAACTAATAGTTATGGCGTTTTGTTTGAATATGATCCCACTTCCTCAACATATACAAAAAAACTCGATTTTGCCGGTATCACAAATGGCAGTTATCCTTATGGATCATTAGCTCAGGCTACAAACGGGAAATTGTACGGAATGACTCAACTTGGAGGTGTAAATGATTATGGTGTTTTATTTGAATATGACCCTGCCACATCAACATATACTAAAAAACTCGATTTTGCAGGTGCTGCAAATGGCAGTTATCCACAAGGGTCGCTAATGCAGGCTGACAATGAGATATTGTATGGAATGACCACCAGCGGAGGTGCGAGTGATTACGGTGTTTTGTTTGAATATGAACCGGCAACTTCCACTTATACCAAAAATTTCGACTTTGCAGGTACCACAAATGGGAGTAATCCTTATGGATCCCTTATGCAGGCATCCAACTGGAAATTGTACGCAATGACCTATCAGGGAGGAACAAATGATTATGGTGTTTTATTTGAATACGATCCTCTCGCATCAACCTATAATAAAAAACTCGATTTTGCCGGTGCCACAAATGGCCGTTATCCTCAGGGATCACTAGTGCAGTCAGTGAACGGGAAATTGTATGGAATGACACAGCAAGGAGGGACGAGTGGTTTTGGTGTTTTATTTGAATACGATCCCGCCTCTTCAACATATACTAAAAAACTAGATTTTATTGGTCCTTCTAATGGCAGATCTCCGTATGGGTCACTGATGCAGGCCTCCAATGGAAAGTTGTACGGAATGACATACAGTGGTGGAACCAGTAATACTGGTGTTTTGTTCGAATATGATCCCGCCACATCAACCTATACCAAAAAACTCGATTTTGCAGGCGCCACAAATGGAAGTTATCCTTTCGGATCTCTTATGCAGGCTGACAACGGGAAATTTTATGGAATGACAAACAGCGGTGGGACGAATAATATGGGTGTTTTGTTTGAATATGATCCCACTTCCTCAATATATACAAAAAAGCTCGATTTTGATGGCACCTCAAATGGCAGTTATCCTTTCGGATCACTGATGCAGGCTGACAACGGAAAAATATATGGAATGACCTATCAGGGAGGAACGAATGGTTATGGTGTTTTGTTTGAATACGATCCCGCTACCTCAACATATACAAAAAAACTAGATTTTGCAGGCTCCACAAATGGCAGTTATCCTCGAGGTTTGCTGATGCAGGCTGCAAACGGGAAATTGTACGGAATGACATATCGGGGAGGAACAAGTGATCTTGGTGTTTTATTTGAATACGACCCCACTGCCAGCACATTCAACAAAATACTTGATTTTAATTCAGCAAATGGAAGTTATCCAAATTATGCACACCTTATTGAAATCTGTGTACAACCAAAATTCACAGCCTCAATTCCGGACGTTTTAATTTGCGCAGGGGAAAGTACAAATTTTATTACATCAGCCACAGGCAATGGACTCACATATCAGTGGCAGGTGGATACAGGTACAGGATTTTCTGATCTTACCAATAATAGCATATACTCTGACGTAACTGATGACACATTGCACATCACAAATGCTATATATGGATTAAATAATTATCAATATCGTTGTGTTGTAACTTCTGCATGCCCTGCAATAAGCATTGAGTCCGATACTGCTATTCTCATGGTATATCCAGATTATAATTATATTGATGCATCGGTAATATGCAATGGAGATGTATATAACTGGCGTGGAACAGATTACTCTGTCGCCGGAGTCTATACAGAAAATTATTTAAGCATAAATGGTTGTGATAGTATTTACACTTTGGACCTGACCGTAAACAATCATACAAGTAGTAGCATTACAGAAACTGTATGCGACAATTATACTGCACCCGACGGAATTGTTTACACTTCTTCTGGTATTAAAACAGCTATAATCCCAAATGCAGCAGGATGCGACAGTACAATAACCATTGATTTGACAATTAATGCTTTGCCAATAGACTTAAGTATTACAGATAGTTTAGTTGCATTTTACCCCTTTAATAACAATGCTGATGATGAAAGCGGAAATGGTAATAATGGAACTTTATACGGACCTTTGCCTGTTGCAGATAGAAATTTAATTCCAAACAGTGCTTATAGCTTTGATGGTGTGGATGATTATATATTAATTAATGATCCTGTGCCATCTTCTTTACAAATTCAGAATGAAATAACACTCTCAGCATGGATTTATGCTACACAATATCCTGGAGCAAGTACCCTGGGACTAATTGTCGGAAGTCAATGTGATGGATGTGGTTCTGTTGGAGCCTCCATATTTCTTGATGGAAGAACAAATTCTGATGGGCAAATATCTCCTCCTGGTCATATTCATTTTCAAATAGGAGACGGTACCTGGCATGTTTCAAACACGAACTCTCAGGTTCCTCTTAATCAATGGGTACATATTGTTGCAACCAGAAAAGCAAACGAAAATGCAAAAATATATTATAATGGTGTACTTCAGCCATTGACATCTGTCGCTTGGACTGGCTCTGTTTCATATACAGGTGCATATTTTGCGATAGGAAGACAGAGATATTATCTTGATAGATTTTTTAAAGGAAATATTGATGACGTATGCGTGTATAATCGTGCTTTAAGTCAGTCAGAAGTCAATGCACTTTATCAACCTTTGGTTGCTTATGCAAATAATGATACGATATGCAATAATACTTCGACAAACATAAATCTTATTAATTCACAAGTCGGAATTTCATATCAATTTCTAAAAGATGGAATTGATTTTGGAAGCCCTCAAACAGGTGATGGTGATACATTGATTTTTAACACAGGAATTTTAACCTCTACATCACAATTCACAATACAGGCAACGGATATATCGACAGCATGCAATTTGATTTTAGATACAACTTTGACAATAACAGTAAATCCTGTTTATTCATTTACAGAAAATCATAGCATTTGTGATGGTGAAATATATAATTGGCATGGTAGTGATTATACAACTGCAAATACATATACAGCAAACTATAACACTATTAACGGTTGTGACAGTATATATATACTGAATTTAACAATCAAATACCCGACCACGGGTACAGATGTGCAAGCTGCATGTGATTCGTATTTATGGATAGACGGAGTCACCTACACTACAAGCAATACAACTGCAACGCATACTTTAACTAATGCCGCAGGTTGTGATTCTATAGTAACTTTAAATTTGACCATCAGCAATAGTACATCAGGGACGGATGTTCAAACCGCTTGTGATTCATATTTATGGATTGACGGAAATACATACACTACAAGCAATACAACTGCAACGCAAACATTAACTAATGCAGCCGGATGCGATTCTGTAGTAACTCTAAATTTGACTATTAACAATAGTACAACAAGTTCAATCACCGAAACTGCTTGCGATAGCTATACAGCACCTGATGGAATCGTGTACACATCAACTGGAATTGAGACTGCTGTAATTACTAACTCAGCAGGTTGTGACAGTACAATAACCATTGATTTAACAGTCAATTATAGTACAACAAGTTCAATTACTGATACTGCTTGCGATAGCTATACCGCACCTGATGGAACCATATACACATCAACAGGAATTGAAACCGCGGTTATTTCCAATTTTGCAGGTTGCGACAGCACTATTACAATTGACTTGACAATAATTACGGTTGATGTTTCTGTAACAGTGAATGATCCTGCAATTACTGCCAATACAACCGGAGCAATTTATCAATGGGTAGATTGCGATAATAACTATTTCCCGATATCCGGAGAAAACGATCAGGCTTTTACAGCATTCATTAATGGAAATTATGCAGTAATTATTACGGAAAATTCTTGTACAGACACTTCAGTATGCAACCAGATTACATCAATTGGATTTCTTGAAAATTCTTTTAAAACAAAACTTGTTCTATTTCCTAATCCAACAAAAGGTTTGATAAATATTGATATGGGTTCGGAGTACGAGCATATAAATATGATTATATCCGATTTGCAGGG
>JBDRPR010000619.1:0-9229 GCA_043826845.1 Bacteroidota bacterium | reverse complement strand
AAAGAAGTATAATTTTTATATTCATTAAATTTAAAATAAATATTCTACTTTTACTCTATTTATCAGCAAATTGTTGCATTTTTTATGCAAAATTATAAAAATACAAATTATTAGCTCTGACAAATATATCTTTTTGTTTATAATAATTGACACATTTATTAATAAAAATCCATATTATTTGAAATTATTTCAATTAATCAAATACTGACAAATTTCTATAAATCACCTTATGTGTCAGTTATTCTTATGCTTATAATGTTCATTTGTAAAAATATTATTCTTTTTGCTTTTTCCAGATATTAAAAAAAAAATTGTTGAAATATTTTCTTCTATTATGTTACTTCACGTTTTTCGAATAGATATTTTTGTAAAAAAAGTTTCAATGCTGTATAGGGTTTTTTGTATAATCATATTTGTAATTTTGCTTTTTTCAATCTATACTGACTTGTACGGAGTATCCGTGTCAGACACCATACAACCTGACACCATAAGAACAAAAACATTAACAAATTATATTATTCTGAGTGACACCTTACAAACAGATACAGTAATTACTTACAGAATTTTTAAAGATACTACTCTTATTGATACGGTTGTTCAGGTAATAAACTATTCAGGCAATAGGACCAAGGATACAATTTTTGTAAAAGTGAAAATTATCAAACCAAGATATTGGAAGATAGGAGGCAATGGCAGTATTCAATTTTCTCAGGGTTATTTATCACATTGGGTTGAAGGTGGAGAAAGTTCAATCTCCCTATTAAGTACTCTGGGAATTTTTGCCAATTATTCAAAAAAGAAAGTAGTATGGGAGAACTTTTTACAGATAAAAAACGGACAACTTAAAGCCGGACGAAAAGATTTCAGAAAAAGCGAAGATAAACTTGAAGCGAACACAAAATTTGGGCACTTAGCTTTTAATAGTTTTTATTATAGCATAATGTGCGATTTTAAATCACAATTATTTAAAGGATTTGATTATCCCGACGATATTCCCGAACAGGTATCTGAATTTATGGCTCCTGCAAGAATTTTTCTTGCAATTGGTATTGATTATAAACCTAATGATAAATTTTCTTTACTTATTTCACCATTAACAGCAAAGTTCACATACATCAGTGATACTTTCAGTATTGATCCTATGAAATATGGTCTGGAACCTGGGAAAAAAAATAAAAGCGAACTGGGAGCTTATGTGAAAATGCAGTACAAACTGGATCTGACTAAAAATATTCAGTATGAGATCAAGTTCGACCTGTTTTCAAATTACCTTGTAGATCCTCAAAATATTGATATAAACTGGGAAAATTATCTGGTTATGAAAATCAATAAATATATCAGTACAAATATTGCCACCCATCTGATTTATGATCATGATGTTGATATCCCATTATATAATAAAAACAATGAACCATTGCTGAATGAAGATGGAAATCAGATTTATAGCAAACGTCCACAGTTTAAAGAAATGTTAAGTGTCGGATTTTCTTATAAATTTTAATTATGATATACAAAGTACCTGAAGTAGGAGAGATTGAAATAAAAACACTTGTTTTTGACCTCAATGGAACAATTTCAAACCATGGAAAAGTAATTGACGGTGTAGTTGAAAGAATGAATAAACTGAAAAAAAGCGGATTCAGATTAATCATGATAACCTCTGATCAGAGAGGATTGGGTGAAAATACAGCTGAATCACTTGGAATAGAATATTTCCATGCGGCCACATCAGCTGACAAAGAAAAAATTATTTTAGCCCTTGACCCAATGACAATAGCAGCATTTGGTAATGCAAGAGTTGATATTGGCATGTTTCACCATGCCAGAGTATCTATTGCTTGTATTGAAGGAGAAGGAATTCATACTGAAATATTTAAATTTGCCGATATACTGGTTAAATCAATAAATGATGCACTAGACCTTTTTCTTGATCACGATAGTTTCATTTCTACAATGAAACGCTGATCGGAAAATAGAAGTCAAGTATAAAAAATATTGAAAATAAAATACTTGCCATTCCGTTTGTTGTGAAAAAAGCCAGATTTATTTTTTTCATTCCAAACCTTATAACCAGATAGTGCTGATAAAAAAGCAACAGTGTAAAAACAACAGATCCGGTGATAAATAAAAGTTTGAAACCGGATGTGACATTAATATATATCAGTATAATCACTGCCAGCGAGTGAATCAGCAGAGACATTATTAAAGCTCCTTTTTTACCCATTCTGGCCGGAATCGAAAATAAATTTTTAGTTTTATCGAAATGCTCATCCTGTAATGAATATATAATGTCAAATCCTGCTGTCCACAGAAGGACAATAAATCCTAATAAAACCGGCAACAGGCTGAACTCAGAAGTTACTGCAAGATAAGCCCCCACAGGAGCCAGTGATAATCCTATACCGAGAATGAAATGACAAAGCCAGGTAAATCTTTTTGTGAAACTGTAACCCAGAATAACAAGCAGTGCAACAGGTGATAAATAAAGCACCAGCCTGTTTATAAAATAACAGATAATTATAAATCCGACAGAAGAAATAACAGTAATCAGCAGAGCTATGCCGGGTTTTATCTTACCTGATGGAATTTCCCTGCTGCTGGTTCTTTCATTCAGCCGGTCAATATTGCGGTCTGCATATCGGTTGAATGACATGGCCGCCGTTCGGGCAAACACCATGCAAAGAATTATGTAAATCAGCTTAATCCATGTGAATTCAAAACTCTGTGTTCTGAGTGCAAGAAAAAAACCTACAAAGGCAAACGGAAGCGCAAAAACAGTATGACTGAATTTGATCAGCGATAAATAACTAAGTAATCCTTTATTTTTGTTATCATTATTCACTCATTTCTCCTCCATAATTTTTATTTCATCCTCAGTCAAATCATAAAGTTGATAAACAATTTTATTTATTCTGTTTTCGCAATAATCAATCATGTTCTGTATTTGCTGACGTTTGCTATCTAGTTTTACGATTTGAAGTTCTTCATTTAATTGCAAAAGCTGGTCAACAAATTTGATAATTTCATTTTGTTTTAGATTATTTTCTTTATTGTCTATTGTTTTTATTGGAAATTTCTTACAATTCTGAATCAGAATTTTCTGGAATAGGTTTTTGGAAAGATCTAAATATTTATGACCATGATAAAAATTAATAAGATTTGAATTAAGTAACGCTAGCAAATACTTTGTATTTAAAGTTTTTTCATCTTTTGAAATAATGTTAAAAACTGATTGGGTATTGTATAACTCTTTTTCTGTATAGCCAGCATAAATTCTTAAAGGATTACCACTAACTATTTGTCTTACTAAAATTCGAGTACCAGTAAAGAATCTAGGCTCTCTTGCTGCACCAAGCCATTTCCCATAACTAATATATTCTTTACCACCCCAAAAAACTGAATATCGCTTAATATCAGCCCCTTCAAGTAATTTTTTAAAAGTCTTATCTTTTTTTGTTTTAGAATGAAAAACACGTTCTTGAATTTGTGTTTGAGTATGTCCTTTATATTTGTCATATGGAGTAAGTCCCAAAGTAAAATCAACTAATTCAATGAGATCGGTTTTGTTCTTCTCAATTTTCTTTAGCAATTCTATTTCTGATTTATTACTATATATATCAAAAACACAAAGTTCGTTTGTTAGCCAATCAATTGATTTCAATTGCTTTTTCTCAACACAATTGGTGTAAGTTATTTCGGTAATAATATCATTTCTATCATATAATATACAGTCTGTTTGTTTTGCTGATTTAGAAATGTTTAAAATAATTGTTTCTGCCTTAACATTCTGAAAAACATTGTCAGGCAAACGCACAATTGTATCAACTGCAAAATCTTTTAAAATAAGTCTACGAATTTTTTCATAAGAACTTTGATATAAAATTGAATTCGGAATTATAAAACCAAAAATTCCATTTTCAGATAATATTTTTAAACCTCGTTCTATAAAAATAGAGTATAGATTAATGCGATTCTCAGTTGTAGAAAATTTTTTAAAATAATATTTAACTAATTTTTGCGGATGCCCTTTAATATCTACCCATGGTGGATTTCCGATTACGCAATCAAAACCATTGAAAATTTCATATTTTTCAAAAGGTTCTTCGACATTTTTATGGTACTTATCAATTAATTCTATAGCCTTTTTTTTTGCTTCTCTGGACTGATCAATAACTTGGTCGGCGTGAAGTTTTAGTTCATTAATCTGCCTATTTTTGCGAGGTTTAAATACTTCTGGGAATTCTTTTCTCCAGTTAAATGGTCTAATAGATTTTTCTAATTCTAAGTCAAGCTCGACATCATCATAATAGTCGTCATCAACCAAACTATTTCCACATTTAATATTATCTTCTAAAGTTGGTAGAACTCTTTCGTTAAACAATTTAAATTGATAGTTAATAGAGGCATTTGTTTCACCTTCCAAACATTTAAGCAATAATGAGAGCTTTGTTACTTCAACTGCGTTTACATCAATGTCAACTCCGAATATATTATTTAACAAGATTCTTTTCTTCTCTGCTGTTGTTAAATTCCCTTCTGGTGTCAGCGTACTTTCTTTTTTTACTTTTGATGGCTTTTCGTCGGTGGAATAGAAATTTTTATGAAAGTCAAGCAAATACTGAAAAGCACCAATTAAAAAACTGCCACTGCCACAGGCAGGGTCAACTATTTTTATTTTGCTTATTTCTTTCGGAGTCTTTCCTTCAATAAGTTTTCCGACTGTGTTTTTCACTATATATTCAACAATATATTGCGGGGTATAATATACTCCACCAGACTTTCTTACTTCGGGTTTTTCTTCAATCCTTGCATGGTGGGTTCTGTCAATCGTAATGGTTTTTCCTAGAAATTGCTCATACGCGCTACCTAATATTTCAACCGATAATACAGAAAACTCATAAGGACTTTCAGGGTAATATAATTCATTAACAATTGTCTTTATTACTTTGTTTTCTATTTTTAAATCCTTGCTTATTTTATCTTTCTTTAAGTCGAAAATTCCAGAATTGTATTTGTCATCTGCTTCCTGAAAGATTTTGAAAAGATTTTGAAAATAATCACCTTGTTTTAATGCGTTTTTTAAATTCCCATAAACCTCTATACTTCTGTCCTCTGCGATTCGTAAAAATATTATTCTATTTATTGTTTGTTGAACAGCAAAATTAATTTCGTCTTCGTTCAGATTTGTATTATTCAAGCTGATAGAAGTTGCAAGGTAGGTTCTCCATTTATCAAGTGATTGTAAAAACTCCTTGTCAACAGTTACTGTGCCTTTTTTATTTGCTGAACTTTGTATAAACTTATCGAAACTTCCTTTTAATACATGTTCTTTTGAAAAAGTTTCCCAAAAGAAGTCAAACTTTACAAGGTAATCCCTGAATGTAAAATATTCAATTCGGGCAACAGATGCTTTATCAGCAGAGTTTGGTTTTTTGGAACAATCATAGACAGAAAACTCTTCAAAGTCGGTAATAATACTTATTGCTAATTTTGCGTTCCATCCATATCGTCTAACCTGATATGCGGGATGAATATCATCTTTGATTCCAACACTTGGCTTTTTTGCTTCAACAAAAAATAATCTTTTACCTCCACCAATCCGAAATGAGTAGTCGGGTGCTTTTGTTGCACCGGCAATTTTTATTTTGTCCTCATGTATTACCTCTCTGTATGCCTCTGCATAACCTTGTTCATTGTCAATATCCCAACCAAGAATCTTAAAAAACGGGTCTATGAAATCACGTCTTGTTTGAGTTTCATTATAATCGCTATTTCTATATTCTCCAATATGAAATTCAAATCGTTTAACTAATTTTTCGAATTCTATTTTTGCCTGTTCTTTAGTCATTGAATGAGTTATTTTCTCAAAAATACAACTAATAATACAATAAAAGGGTCTAAAGAAAACATTCCGAAAAACATGAACAGATCATTTGCAACTGTTCATGGACATTTGCAATTATGGTCAATCACACTATTGTTTTTTCAAAACACACTTAACCTTTGCCCAATATGTAAACTGAACAACCGGTTCAACAATTTCAGGATTGATTACTGTTTCAAACATTTTGTAAGAAAGTTTATTATAATACAGATTGATGTTTTTGTTTTTCGAAACAAATGTCTCGGGAGTATTGGTCAGTGCACTTAGTGATGTAGCTATAAAAGGTTCAAAACTGCTGTACCTTTCCAGAGGATTTGTTGATGAAATTTTCTCACTTATGGATTGGTACAAAGGCAGAATTTTAACACCTACAATACTGAAATCTTTTATTTTTTTATCCAGTTGCTTTATAGATACATTTCGTAAAGTATCGTATATCTGCTGATAGTCACTTACTATATAATCTACTCTGATAATATCATAAATTTCATTCTTTGCAGCTTCAATTATTAATTGATCGGCTATTGTTTTGTCCTTAAAATATATATGAACATTTTTCTTGATTTCAAAACCTTTTGGTATTTCGTTATAGGTTTTGCTGAAAAGCTTTTTTTCTACTTCAATTGCAAAAATAGGTGCCTGAGAAATAAAATCAATATAAATATCTTTTTCATAAATTCCCATAGTTTTACAGCTTTCAATAAACTTTTTGATTCTTGAATTAATAAGTTCATGACTGTTTTCGACTGTTCCTCCTATCTGTGCCAATCCGAAAACTGCAATATATGCATCGGCTTTTACATTCATTATTGAACTTGTTTCAATATATAAAACAGTGTCATTTGAACCTGGATAATTCAAACGACTCAGATCCTGGTATTGATAATTCCCTGAATAATCAACATTTCTGTTTGACTGGTTTATCTCTTCAAAGGAAAAATCATCTAGTTTGGGAGCTTTTTTCTGATTCTGATAATAATTTCCGGCACCCTGTCCGAATAAAATTGCTGACGATAAAAAAATCACCAGAAAGGTCAATTGTTTTTTCATATGAATTTAATTTATTTATTAATAATACAATGTTTCTCTTTTTATATTGATTTAATTAAAATTTCTAATAATATATACTTCATAATCTCCCAGATATCCGAATCCATGCTTTTTATATAGCTGAATTGCTTTTTCATTGCTTTCATGAACTTCCAGTTTTATCTGCATATTCATTTTTTTTGCATAGTTTATTGAAGCTTGAGCAAGAATATGAGAAAGTTTCTGACCCTGAAATTCCTTTGCAATGGCAAAATGATGAAGATAAATTCTCCTGTTGTCGCAAGTGAGCCAGGAAGTACCGGCAATTTTTCCTGATTCATTATTTTCAAGAATTATTAGTTTGCCCCCACATTCAATGGTCCTTCTGATTATCTCTTTGTTGTCTCCCCTATGAGCACCACCAACGCCTGTGCTTTCCCATAGTGAATTCAGCTCGTTGAAATCACTTTTCCTGTAATCTCTTATTTTAAATTTGTCAGTCATATTCTGTTTTAATCTGTGAATCTGTGGCTACTTTTTTAATTTGATTTTTCTACTATTAATCTTTGAATCTGTAACATTCTGTTTTTATTTACTTAAGTATTCTCTGTGTTTCTCAGTGCTCTCTGTGTCTCTGTGGTTATTTTTACTTTTTTGTCTTTAATCATTAATCTTTGAATCTCTAACTGTTTTTACACTATATTTTTTTAACATAAACCTGACCGGCTTCATCTCTGACAACCTGAATTTTTTCACCTTTTTCAATATATGCTGTTATTGCAACTGCATCATAAACATCCTCATCAATTTCAACTTTTCCTGATGGGCGCAACATTGTAGCAGCGATACCGATTTTACCTGTCAGAGTTTTTTGTTTCAAATCAATACTAATATATCCTTCTTCCGTGTTTTGTGTTGTATCCAATGCAAATTTCAACTTTTTCGATGAAAACATTTTCTTGCTAAAATATATAGAAATAATAAAAGAAATTACCAAAGAGACACAAGTGACCATCAAAGCTTTAGATATTTTTGCCAATGCAATTTCAGGTTGTTGAAAATCAAAAACAACATTATCAACCATGCTAAGACTTAATCCTGCAATTGTAAGTACAATACCTGAAATCCCTGCAACTCCAAACCCGGGAATGACAAAAATCTCTAAAATAATAAGTATTATTCCAACGATAAAAATAAGAATTTCCCAATTAGCTGCAAGTCCTTCCAGATATAAAGGAGCAAAATACAATAAAGCCGCAGTTATTGCTGCAACTAGTGGGAATCCTATTCCCGGAGTCTGAAGCTCAAAGTAAATTCCGGCAAAAATGATCATAATTAATATGCCATGTACAAATGGATTCACAAGAAATCCAATGAACTTTTCCAAAGTATCAGCATGATATTCTTTTAATTCATAATTTTCTATTCCTGCCTGGTCAATCACTTCCTGAATATTTTCAGCAATACCTTCGCAATACCCATTCTTAATTGCTTCATTAGTTGTAAACGTTAAAACTTTTCCACTATCAATTACATTTTCGATATATACTGATGGATCAACCATTGCTTCTGCAATTTTCGGGTCACGAAACCATATAATAACAGTATCGGAATCTGAAATTATTGTATCAACTCCATGAGATTCAGCAGTTGACCTCATTGTAGATCTCATAAATGACTGATATTTGTCCGGAACAACCTGCCCTGCCTGATCAACAACAGTGGCAGCACCAATATTAGCGCCTTTCCTCATAAATATTTTATCACATGCAATGGATATCAACGCCCCTGCTGAAGCTGCATTGTTATCAATAAATACATAAACAGGTATATCTGCATTCAAAATTTTGGTACGAATTGAGTCTGCATCATCTACAAGACCTCCATAAGTATTCATATGGATAATAATAGCATCTGCTTTCAATTCCTGAGCTTCTTTGAAAGCTTTTTGTGTTTGTCGCCAAATAGCAGGACCAATTTCTGTTTTAATATTAAATACATAAACTAATTTTTTATCTAAATCTTTGGATAAGTTTTGAGTAAAGGATATGTTTATTATCAATGATAATAACAGAATACCTAAAACCTGCAAATATGTTTTCATATATATTTAAGTAAAACGAATTACATGTAAAAATAAAAAAAAAAACGATGCTATAACTTAGCACCGTTTTATTATCAGGAATATCTGGTTTTCTAATTTTTATTTAAAAACAAGTGTTTAACCATTATCGGAGTTTCTCCATCATTTTTTGGTGTTTTAAACTTTACAATCAAATCTTTGTAGTTTTTATTTTTTATAGTTATTTCGTATTT
>JBDRPR010000618.1:0-2433 GCA_043826845.1 Bacteroidota bacterium | reverse complement strand
TCATGTGTTTATTTTTTTATTTTTTAAATTATTGTCACATGGTCCCGATAGTCCCGATAGCTATCGGGATCGGGAGCCTAATAATCATTCCGATAGCTATCGGAACGGTTTGTGATAAATTTTTATCATGGGCATTTCATATCTTAATATATTTATCTGTAAAGCATAAATAAAGCTGTTTTGTTTATAACAGATTACATATAACAAACTTTAGATTGTATTAATTACTGCATTATTAATGATAAATTAATATTTTTGTCGGGGAGATAAAAATTTCCATGTCAGAAAAAAAAACCGCTATAATAATAGGAGCCGGACCCGCAGGTTTAACTGCTGCATACGAGTTTCTTGAAAAAACCGATATAATTCCAGTTGTACTTGAAGCAACCGGAGATATCGGGGGTATTTCAAAAACAGTAAATTATAAGGGCAATCACATTGATATTGGCGGTCATCGTTTTTTTTCCAAGTCAGATAGAGTGATGGACTGGTGGCTCAATATTCTTCCCCTTCAGGAAAACGAAAACATATCAGAGAAGGAAATAATCAATTATCAGAATAAAGAAAAAGCAATTGAGAAAAGACTGAATACTCCCAATCCTGAAAAAGATGAAAATGTAATGCTTATAAGGAAAAGGAAATCAAGGATATATTATTTGAGACGTTTTTTTAACTATCCGGTTACTTTAAATTTTAATACTGTTAAAAATCTGGGAATTATAAGAATAACAAGGATTGGATTCAGCTATTTATGGATAAAACTTTTCCCAAAGAAAAACATCTTTTCTCTTGAGGATTTTTTTATCAGCCGTTTTGGGAAGCAATTGTATAAAACATTTTTTAAAGATTATACTGAAAAAGTATGGGGTGTTCCTTGCTCTGAAATAAGTGCAGAATGGGGAGCTCAGCGTATAAAAGGTTTGTCTGTTTCAAAAGCAATCAGGCATGCAATTATACAGATGTTTTCTAATAAAAAATCAATCAGGCAAAAAAATCTGGAAACTTCTCTTATTGAACAATTTCTTTACCCAAAATATGGTCCCGGCCATTTATGGAACGAAGTTGCAGAGCAAATAAAGGCAAAAGGTGGAAAGATAATATTAAATTGCAAAGTTTCTGAATTGATATTTGAAAATGGACAGATTAGCAAGGTGTTGACAACTGATGGAATTACTAAAAATGAATTTTCAGGCAATTATTTTATTTCCTCAATGCCTGTTAAAGATTTGATAAATGGTATGGGAATTCAAATTCCGGATGATATTTTAAAGATAGCTAATGGGCTGATTTATCGGGACTTCATAGCTGTCGGGGTTTTATTGAAAAAAATGAAAAATGCAGGAGAGAAAAAATGTGTTGATGATAATTGGATTTATATTCAGGAAAATGATGTGAAAGTCGGTAGGCTTCAGATTTTTAATAATTGGAGTCCATATATGGTTAAAGATAAGGAAACTGTATGGATTGGCATGGAATATTTCTGCAACGAGGGAGATGAATTATGGTCAAAAGCGGATGCAGAATTTAAAAGCTTTGCATCCGGTGAACTGGCAAAAATTGGTTTAGCTGACATTGATGATGTTATTGATTCAGTTGTTATTAGAATGCCAAAAACCTATCCGGCATATTTCGGATCATATTCAAAATTTGATCAGATAAAAAATTATCTGGATAAAATCGAAAACCTGTTTTTGGTCGGCAGAAACGGGATGCATAAGTACAATAATCAGGATCATTCAATGCTTACTGCAATGACAGTTGTTGAAAATATTATTAATGGGATTACTGATAAACAGAATATATGGGCAATTAATACTGAACAGGATTATCATGAAGAAAAACAATAACATCCTGGTTTTGTTAATACTTATCATGTTTGTTTGTGTATTTTTCGTTTACAAGCAAATTAATTTTGTTCAAATGGAAGGTTTTAATCCTTCTGATGATGGAGTAATTCTGGCTCAATCCTACCGTCTGTTAAATGGAGAAATTCCACATAAAGACTTTATTGCTATCCGCCCTGTGTTTTCAGGGATTGTTCATTCTGTCAGTTTTTTTTCACCGCTTCCTTTAATTGAAAGTAGCAGATGGATGGTTCTTGTTGAAAATATGATAACTGCAATATTTTTTTCTTTGATACTGAATCTGGTTTATTATTCAAGAAATTTATCGGAAAAAATTCTGCTATTTCTTCCGGTCACGTTGTTAACTTTTTTATTAAACATCAATATTTATACAATTTATCCATGGACAACTATTGACGCAATAATGTTTAGCATTGCAGGCTTATATTTCTATCTGAAAAATTTTATCGGAAATCAAAAATTTTCATTTGTAAGACTTTCTGTCGGATTATTGCTCTTTTCAATTTCATCATTATGCAGGCAGACATTTGCCTTGTTGTTCTTAATAGCTGTTATTTATATAATTTAT
>JBDRPR010000617.1:0-24180 GCA_043826845.1 Bacteroidota bacterium | reverse complement strand
ATTCAGAAAGAATGCTTCTCGTTTTTGTAATTCATTTTCAGGAATTCCTTCTGTATTTACATTAATAACAATTGATTCAATTTTATTTTTCCAAAAGCTGCCTGTAGTTAATATGTACTTTATTTTGCGGAACGAATCGTTATAATCGGTCTCATATTGTTGACTATACGTGTTTTTTATTGTTTTTTGCTCATTCTTTTTAAAAAACACATCACTGCATTCCCAAAATGTCCTTGCATTAAACATTGTATCCTGACCAGTAATATTATCAGAATCGAATTTTTTATAAACGTTAAGTTTAGTGACTCCATCAAAAGCAGAAAAATCTTTTATACCAGATGTGTAAATAGTATTTGTCTGATTAGGAAATCCCATTGTTATTTTTTGATCTTCACCAAAGTTCTGAAATGTATATATAACTTCTACATGATACCTGTTTTGATCTAAAACTATATTAATTATTTCATTTTTAAGTTGAATATCATTGTTATTTATTGGTTTCACCGTACCTCCCGGAACAGGAACAACAGGAGCTTCATCCGCCAGACAGATATTATAAAAAAATAATAGCAAAATAGCGATGTAAATTGTTTTCATATTACTGAATATTGTATAAAAAAAGGTCGCTGTTTTCAACGACCTTTTTTTATTTTAGTCAAGGCTTAATTGATAATTATTTTTTTAACTGTTTTTTGGGAGTCTGCAATTAATTCAACTATATATAATCCTTTATTAAAGGAAGAAACATCAACTGATAAATCAGACTGGTTACTGAATTTCTTAACATAAACAATACTTCCAATTGAATTGTAAATAGCTAAGGAATAGTCTTTTTGATCAACAGGGATATTTTGAATACAAATCAAATCTTTAGCAGGATTTGAAAATATATTTACTGATATAGCGTTCATCTCACTTATTCCAACAACTGTACCTGTTAAAGAAAAATCATCAACAAACAAAACACTTGTTGCAACCGGTGCTCCTGCATTTGAAGCAGAGGCTACAATTAAAATGCTGTCAGGGTCTTCACTTGATTGATAATCAAAATTAACTTCAAATTCAGTCCAGGCAGACACAGTACCTGATTGATAAAATGTTGCATAAGCAATTGTATCTCTTGCACCGGTTGAACCATTTCTTTTAAACAAGCCTGCTACAATTATACAACTATCTCCTGTTGCAGGAGTATATTTGTAAAAGCCTTTAAATTTTTCAGGTCTGTTAGTAAATGGGTCACCGCCTTTAATATCAATTGTTCCCGCTGCAATATTTGCAGAGAAATCACCATTGACGAGTACTCCAGGAACAGTATATAACCCAAATACCAGTTTTGTTTCAATTGCTGCAGAATAGGTTCCGCTGTTTGCGTCTGTTGATTTGGTTACGACTGTGCCTGCACTAAAAGTCGCCATTTCCTCGTTGGGAGAATCCCATCCATTAGGATGTTCGTATGTACTAATAGTTGTCCAAAGTTCCATATCACCATTATCAGGATAATATGTCTGTGCATTTAACATCATAGATGAAAAGGCTACTAATAAAGAGAAAAGTAAAGTTTTTTTCATAATTTGGATTTTTTTAAATTCATATTTTACAAATATAAATATTTTTCAGATTAATATTACTCCTTATCACTTTTTTTTTCTATATCCTGATTATAATGATATGAAACATCCGATTCTTTAATAGTACAGGAAGTATCTGTATAGCCTTCTTCAGTCTCAAATTCTTCAGTTTCCCAACTGTATTTTATTTTTTCCGGCCCCTCTTTTCTGTATATAATGGCTAATACCAGACCTGCTACAGATCCAAGCAGATGCGATTCCCATGAAACTTTTTCATCAAGAGGCAATATTCCCCATACCATACTGCCATACAGAAAAACCACCAATAATGAAAGAGCAAGTAATCGTAAATCATTACGGATTATTCCTCCAAAAAATAAAAATGAAGCATATCCATAAACTAAACCGCTTGCTCCTATATGATATGCTTCTCTGGCTCCAAACCAAACCCATAAGCCTGTTATCAAATAAATTAAAATAAAAATTTTGTAAGATATTTTGTTGTAGAAATAAAATATTCCTACTCCTAAGGTAAATAATGGAGTTGTGTTGGCTATAAGATGATTAAAATCACCGTGTATCAGAGGTGATAAAAAAATACCGGGAATCCCTTTTAATTTATGGGGAAAAACTCCATATTGTGAAAAGTCCAGATCAAAAAAGTATTCGATTAATTTAATAGCCCAAATGACGAACAGAAAAAATGTTGGAAAAACCAAGCTGTGAATAAACCGCTTTTTCTCAATAATTATTTCAGCCATGCTACAAAGATAAAAAATTGAGACATATTATTGTAAGTATTGTAAATGTTTTTGTATTTTTAAAAGTCGAATTTATTGAGATCATGAAGTTTTATATATTTGTATTGCTGTTATTTACTGGTATGTTTATTATTGGTCAGATTACTGTACCTATCCCAAACATTAACAAAGTAAAAGCTGAACTGGTAAAATTATCTGAACATCCTGATTTGAAAAATGCATCTATTGGTTTTTTTGCTATTGACATGGAAGATAATACTGTAATCGCAGAATATAACGCAGATATGAGTCTTGTTCCGGCGTCTGTCATGAAAGTTTTTACTACAGCGGCTGCACTTGAGATTTTGGGAAGTAATTTCAAATTTAAAACTTCAATTCATTATACAGGCGAAATAGATACTCTAACAGGAGAGTTAAACGGAAATGTTTTTATACTTGGCGGTGGTGATCCATGTCTGGGGTCAACCGTATTTAAAAAGAATTACTATGAACCATTTTTTATGGAGACATGGAAAGACTCAATAAAAAGTCTTGGCATAAGAAAAATTAATGGATATCTTGTTGCTGATGCATCATTTTACAAGGACAATAATATCCCATCAACATGGATTTGGGGAGATATTGCAAACTATTACGGTGCTGTTCCAAGTGCTTTAAGTATCTATGAAAATACCTATAAGCTTAAATTTAATTCAGGTGCAAACCAAGGAGACTCAACTTATATTACGGCAATTGAACCTGATCATGTTGAGCTTAACATTGATAACCATGTAATTTCCTCAAACAGTTCCGGAGATAATGCCTATATATATGGATGTCCAAACGATAATTTTAGATACATTGAAGGAACTATTCCGAAAAACAGGACGGAGTTTATTGTTAAAGGCTCTATTCCT
The DNA here is from genome assembly GCA_043826845.1 of Bacteroidota bacterium. Taxonomy (GTDB): domain Bacteria; phylum Bacteroidota; class Bacteroidia; order Bacteroidales; family CAYTAU01; genus JBDRPR01. The sequence goes on along the minus strand of JBDRPR010000617.1, from coordinate 20,955 downwards.
GATCCTCCATTGCTGGTTGCCGGAGATTTTTTTAAAGTATTATCTGAAGATAGCATTACAGTTACCAATGGAATAATTGAAATAAATAATTCAGATTTTTATGATACTCTGCCCCGTACAATGATTTGCACAACTTTTTCTCCTTCCCTCAGTAGCATAATTTATTGGACTAATTTGAGAAGTCATAATCTTTTTGCTGAACATATAATGTATTATATCGGTTATGTAAAATATAATACTGCCGGTAATATTTCCGGAACAAATGCAATTACTGATTTTTGGAAAGAAAAGGGAATTGACACTGATGGACTTTATGTGAATGACGGAAGTGGCCTGTCCCGATACAATGGGGTTACGGCCAGGCAACTGACAAATATTATGAAATATATGAATAACGGTAAAAATAAAGAAGTATTTAAGAAATCGCTACCAGAAGCGGGTGTTTCAGGAACTCTTTCAGGAATATGCAAAGGAACTGTTGCAGAAAACAGAATTTTTGCCAAAAGCGGCACAATGACGCGGGTTAAAAGCTATACCGGCTATGCAACTACATTGCAAGACAGGAACATCGCATTTGCAGTTATTGTAAATAATTTTAATTGCAGTCCGGGAGAAATTAATAAAAAACTTGAAAAAATACTTGTCTCAATTGTTGAGTATTCAAAATAAGTTAATTAACAATGGGTTTGGCTAATTTGTTATTTGTTTTTTTTATTCATAATAGTGATTTTTGTTTTTTTTAATTATTTTTCGACTTATTATTTCTATATCTTTATGCGAAAGAAAATTGTTTAAAGCATATCAATGAAAATCAAATGCAATTTATATTGGCTTAATTATGTGGCTTTAGGAGCAGTTTTTCTTAATTTACTCCCATCTTGTTCTACTGATTGTGATTGTGAAGATCTAAAAGTTAAAAATGAAATCTATTACTATAATAACAAACCTTTTTCTGGGATATGTTATGCTCAGGTATTTGAATACAAAAAGGAGAAACATTTTAAAGATGGTAAATATAGTGGAGTATATAAGGTTTGGAATGCTGCTGATCAATTAGTATGTGAAAGTTTCTTTAATGAAGGCTACAGAGAAGGTCTTACAACCATCTGGTATGAAAATGGGCAAAAATACTTGCAGGATTCATATATGAAAGGGAAAAAAGATGGTCTTGCTGTCATTTGGTTTGAAAACGGAGGAAAAAAAACAGAAGAAAATTATAAAACAGGAGTTAATGACGGAAAATCTTCCGAATGGTTTGAAAATGGAAAATTGCGATTTGAAAAAAATTATAAAATCGGAGAGAAACATGGTGACTGGCAATTTTGGTATGATAACGGAAATAAAAAATCCGAGGTTCATTATGAAGATGGAAAAGAATTTGGAAAAATTGCATCATGGTATGAAAACGGACAAAAAGAATTGGAAGGGAATTTGGATGATGGTTTACAAAACGGAGAATGGCTTGCCTGGCATGAAAACGGGAATCTTAAAGAATCAGGTGTGTATGAGAAGGGACATGAACAGGGCAAATGGATTTCATATTATAATAATGGTGAAAAAAAGATGGAGAAACAGTTCAAACGTGGGATTGAACATGGTCCATCAATTGAATGGTATCCAAACGGATCTAAAAAAGTAGAGGTCTTTTATAAAAACGGACTGCCAAATGGTGCATCAAAAACATGGTTCTCTAACGGGAAGTTAAAAAGCGTTATTTCTTATAAAGATGGCAATCAGGATGGAAAGTATACAATTTACGACGAAAACGGAAAGAAAAAAGAAGAGGGATATTACGAAAACGGAAAACTGGTTAATCCAAAGGATGATGATGATGACGACCCTGTATTTTAGTTATTGTCCTGAAAAATATGTTCTTTTTTAATATCACAACTCTATCTGTTATGATAAAAAAAATCATCGCTTTTACCTTCTTTTATTATTTAACTTCAGTTATTTCTGCGCAAATAGTTGTTTCAGGAACTTCCGATAACGATATAATTTGCAGAATGGCAGATATGCATGATGGAAGATTATATGCTGTTATAGAAAGGAATCCTGACTGGCTAAGCGGTGATTTTTATGCTGCATTTTCATATGATATGGGGGATACATGGGAAATCCCCTTTCCAATAGTTACTGATGCCGGAAACCAGTCAACTTTTTCGGTGATTTTAACCGACGATGACTCTTTAAGACTTTTTTATGCTTCAGATGAAACCGGGTTTTATAACATTTACTCTCTTTCTTCAAATGATGGAATCAACTGGATTAATAAAAGCAAACTTGAGTTGGGATGGGCTGCTGATATTGATATTTACGATCCTCAGGCAATCATTCAGACTGATGGTTCACTTGCACTGATTTACGTCTCTTCAGGTAATGGAGTTTATATCGCTCATTGTAGCGATTCCACCGGATGGGATCAGCAGAAAAATCTTGTTCAGAGTGGCGGTTACAGACCTGGTATTTGTCAAAACATCAATAGTAAATTTCTTGCTGTATATCACAGAAATATCAGCGGTAGTTATAATATTCATGCAAAAACTTCAGATGATTTGATTAACTGGTCTGCTGAAATTCATCTTACTTCCAATGGAAATTCTCATGATCCTTTTTGTTATTATTCGGGAAACCAGTTTTTAGTATATTATTCAAAGCTTTATCCGGTAAATTATAATGTGCATAGAAGAACTTCGGTGAATGGTGTCAATTGGAATACCGAAGAACAATTTACATCTGACAACGCACATAATACACAGTCAGCAGTTTTTTGTGACAGCAGTTTTCTCTACTTGAGTTATACTCATGCCATTGATTATAACACTAACAATGATATCTATCTTCAGAAGTTTTCGCTGAGTAATGATATCAGTAAAATAACTAACCCGGAAATAAATTTATACTACAGACCACCTTACCTGGTTGTTAGCGATGAAAAATCTGACAGAATAAAAAGTATCGGGGTCTATAATTTATTAGGTGAAAAAAACAAGACTATTTGTAATGATATTCCTGCTGATGAAATCACTGTTTCTTTGAAAGAATTGCGTGATGGGGTTTATATTGTCAGAGTATTGATGAAAAACGGGGAGATGGTAAATAAAAAATTTGTTAAGCCTGAGTAGTGTGGCCTATTATTATAAAATTTTGAATTTGCAGGAATTTAAATTGTATTGGAATATTTTGAAATTTGTTCTAATTTTGCATAATACAATAAATATTTATGAAATGCTCAGGATCAAATATTATAACTAACCATTACGATCCCGATAGTTATCGGGACTATCGGAATGATTATAAGGCTCCGATAGCTAACGGAATCATCGGATCTTAATAAAAAAGTGAAAAGATGAAAAAAATAATTGTATTCATCAGCCTGATGGTATTTTCCGGTTTAACCTCATTAACCTTTTGTCAGAACGAAAATCAGAATGTTTTACTAATCCAGCATAAGTGGAAAAACAGGGTAAAATACATGAAAGAAGGAAAACGTGTTGTCTATTGGATTGTTAATGATGAAGCAAAATATAAAGGAAGACTTGACACTATAAAAGATTCTTCTCTCGTAATTAAAGGACAGGAATTTAAACTTACAGATTTTGATAAATTTGGAGGGCGTTCAACGGGTCTTAAGGTGGTTAAGTTTGTGGGCGGAGCTACTTTGGCATCAGGAACTCTGGTTTCAGGTTTTGGGATCGCATTTATTGTTGAGGGATATAATATGACAGATCCTGAAGATTGCTGTGGAAGTGTTATTTTGATCACAATGGGATATGTAATGATTATTGTGGGGGTTCCAACAATGGCTGTCGGCTCAATACCGCTGTTCTTTACCGGAAGAAGATTTGATCTGGAAAAATGGGAATTAAAAATTTCACATGAAATTCCTAAAAAAAGAAAAGATATAAAACGCTAATCAGTTTTTCAAAATTCTTTTCATTGCATCTGCTTTTAACAGACATTCTTCGTATTCTTTTTCAGGGACTGACCCTGAAGTAATTGCTCCGCCTGTTGAAAAAGACAGATACCTGCGTGATGAATTGTAAATTATACTGCGTATAACAACATTAAAATCAAAATCCCCTTCAGGAGTGATGTAGCCAACAGATCCGGAGTAAATACCCCGTTTTGTTTTTTCATACTTTTCAATCAATTCCATTGCACGTATTTTTGGTGCTCCGGTCATTGAACCCATAGGGAAAGCAGATTCTATTATATCAGTTATATTGTATTTGGAGTCAACCCGAGAACTGATTGTACTGATTATATGATGAACCTGACTGAAAGAATATATTCCAAAAAGTTCTTCGACTTTCACCGAATCTTTTTTAGCAGTTTTTGAAAGATCGTTTCTTACCAGATCAACGATCATCACATTTTCTGATCGCTCTTTTTCATCATTCAACAATTTATTTTTCAGATTCAAATCCTCTCCAGGAGAATTCCCCCTTTTTATTGTCCCCTTTATAGGCTGTGAAATTATTTTATTTCCGGTTTTTTTTAAAAATCGTTCGGGACTTGCCGACATCAGATAAATGTCGTTTGTTCTCATAAAACAACTGAATGGAGTGGGAGACAATGAATTCAATTTGTTGTACAATTGTAATGGATTTACTTCTTTATCTTCAGAGTAAAATTCCTGACAATAGTTTACCTCATAAATATCTCCATATTGAATGTGTTCTTTCAATTTTGAAACACAATCAAGATATTCATGCTTTGAAATTCTGTTTTTTATCTCAATATGATTTGTTTTTTCTTCATGAGGTATTATCTGTTCAATATCCTTGATTATTTTTTCTGGTGATGCACAAAAGTGTTCAATTTTAACATCAGTATTTGAAAATATAAAAACAAATTCAGGACATATAAAATGCAGGTTATTTGCTTTTATCCCATCATAATTTGAGGATGTAAGATTTTCAGTTTCGTTTTTTAAATCATAGCTCAAATATCCAAACAGCCAGTCTTTGTAATTGATAAGATTTCCAAATTTTGAAAAACTATTTTGATTTGAAAATAACTCTTCTATGCAACCTGTTGCAATTACACTTTCAAAATTGTGATATGAAGTTCCAGCCTTATTTATTTTCGAATAATTATTGCTGTTAAGAAAAAATACATGATTAAAGTTTTTCGCCCAGTGAAGCACTCTGGTTTTAAACAGATCAATATTTTCGGGTTTATAAATATAGCTTGATCGCATATCAGCAAAAGTAAAAAAAAAGACCGTCGATTATGAAAGACTGTCTTAAAATAGCTTTTTTATATGGATTAATGTTTGCTTAAATAATCTGAAACACCATTCTGACTTGCTTTCATGGCATCATCACCTTTATGCCAGTCAGCAGGGCACACTTCTCCGTTTTCTTCAAAAAACTGAAGTGCATCAACAATCCTGATAGCTTCGTCTATACTTCTTCCTAAAGGAAGATCGTTTACAACCTGATGTCTGACAATACCGTTTTTATCAATTAAAAATAAAGCACGATAGGCAACAGGAGCGCCAACAAAGATAGAATTGCCATATTCGTCAAAATCATATTCTCCGGCAAGAATTCCATAATTCTCGGCGATGGTTTTTGCAGAATCTGCAACTAATGGATATCTAACGCCTTTTATTCCACCCTCTTTTGGTAAGGTCTGAAGCCATTTCCAATGAGAAAATTCCGAATCAGTTGAACATCCGACAATTGCAACATTACGATTATTAAACTCTTCAATTTTTCTTTGAAATGCAATTATTTCTGTAGGACAAACAAATGTAAAATCAGCAGGATAAAAATAAAAAATCACATGCTTTTTTCCAATATATTGATTTAAAGAAAAGTCTGAAACTATCTCTTCACCGTTTATCACAGCTTTTGCTTTGAATTCTGGTGCTTTTTTTCCAACAAGTACGCTCATATCATTATTTTTTAATGGTTATTATTATTTTATTGAACCTAGCTGGCTAGCAAAGATAGTAAAATCTTTATTTTTAGCAAATTATTTCAATGGTATTTTCCATTAAATGGCGTTATTTATTGATAAAGTTATTAAATTCCCTGATTTATTAAAATAGCTCTATTGAGCTTATCAACCCGATAATTTTCTATTTTTGTTTTTTATTCCAGATATGTCTATTCACAAAACCGCTTTTCTAAATAATAATTTTGCACCTATAGATCAAATAACTATATCTCCATTTGACAGAGGGTTTATGTTCGGTGACGCTGTTTATGAAGTAATTCGTTGCTATTATGGAAATTTTTTCATGTTAAACGAGCATATAAACCGCCTTTCATATAGTCTTTCTCAGCTAAAAATCAGATTCTTCGATTTTGATATGCTTAAAAAGAATTTACAATCTATAATAGAACTTAATCATCTTGAAAATTCTGATGTTACTGTTTATGTCCAGATAACAAGGGGAGTATATGAGAGAATGCTGAATTTTCCTCCAGATGATGTTCTTCCTACAATTTTTATGTACGCAAAAGATGTGGTTAATGACAAAGATGTTTTAGTTAATGGTATAAATACATATACTTTTCCTGATATTCGATGGAGCAGGTGTGATATAAAATCAACGATTCTATTAGCAAATGTAATGACTCAGCAAAATGCGTTAGAAAAAGGTGGGAAGATGGGAATATTTATAAGAAATGGGCAAATAACAGAGGGAACACATACAAGTGTTTTTGCAGTGAAAAATAGTTGTATTTTGACTCATCCTGCAGGGAATAATATCTTACCCAGCATCACAAGATCAGTAGTTTTAAAACTTTGTAATATTATAAATATTAATGTTATTGAATCTGCAGTTAAAATAGATGAAATTCAGAATCTTGATGAACTTTTCGTTGCGGGAACTACTCCCGAAATTACACCTGTAGTTTATGTTGACGATATATGTATTGGAACGGGTAAACCAGGGAAAATAACTTTACAATTACATAAAGCCTTTAAAGATTTAATAAATACTTAAAAAAAAGTCGGCAAATTTAATATTTATACTTCAAATGGGATAAAGTTTTACATTTTGTCTAAAGAAGCAGTAGGCAGCAACAATATGCAGGACTGCTACTGCCAACTGCCAACTGTCTGCTTTAGATTGTACAAATTTATTCCGTTTTTAGTATAGCCGGCTTCTCTTATCTTTGTAAAGATTTTATTACAGTCCCAATACTTTTAGACCTTGTTCAAAAACAATATCAACCGGAATTCCGGCAGCATTAATTTTATCAAGATCTTTTTGAAAATCTGGTTTTACAATTCCATCTTTTTCAATCCATTCAACAGCTGCATCATAATCTCCGTCTCCCTGAATAATTAATATTTTTTCAGCAAGAAGTTTCATCGAAGCACGCATTTTTTCAAAATCAACGGTATAAAGGCCTGTTTCAGCATTTTTTATAAAAGCACCTTTTTCTTCGAAAAAATAGAATCGCATCATGTTTGCTTTTCCATGGGCACTAGCAACACCGAACCTTGATGATCGGAAAATTCCTGCCATAAATGTCACATAATAATTCATCAGATCAACCTGTCCCAGTTCACCCATTTCATATAATTGATCAACAATGTATAATCCAAGTATATCAGCTTTTCCTTCTTCAATAGATGTGTAGGAATCTTTCAAAGCGTCTCTTACAGATATTTTTTTATTATTAATTGTATAGCTTAAACCTAATCCGTGACCAACTTCATGAAACATTGTATTTGTAAAAAATGCATCAAAACTCAGATATTTACGTTGAGATTCATCAATTACCAGATTTGCAATAGGAACAAGGATTTTGTCAAATTTTGCCTGCATCGAATTTTTTAACTGTAATTTTCTTGATCCGACTTTTTCACGAACATATTCGTCGTTAGGTAAATTGATTGCGATAGTTTTACTTCCGGCATTACAATCACCTGCATAATACAATACATCATAAGCATTTAATTCATTACCGGAAGATCCGGGAGTTTCGTTTTTGTATTTTTGTTCACAAGGAAGCATTGTTTGCAATTTTGGAAGAAAACCATTAAATTTCTCAAGTTTCTTACTCCATTCTTTATCTTTTACAAGTATAAAAGATTCATGCGCCGCTTTATATCCGAACAGTGCATCTTCGTATGTTTCAATTGGTCCGATAACAAAATCAATAGTGTTGTCTTTCATCTCAAGCCAAGCAATATCACTGGCTCTATAATCATCAGTTAATAAGGCTTTAGCTCTTAATTGAAGATATTTTTTTAATCCTGGATCTTCCGCTAATTCCGATGCTTTAACAACCAATTCCGATGCTTTTGCAATATCTTCTTTGAAATAATCATTATAAAAATATGAAACTAACTGACCTGTTTCAAGCCCGTCAACAACGCTTCTTCTTATAATTGTGTACAGATTTGCTTTTTCCGGATTAGAAAAAGTCTCAAATTCTTCTTTAGTCATATCCGGAGGATAAAATCCTGAGCCTAATGGCTTTTCTCCAACTCCTTTTATAAATGATTTGTTGCCGTCAAGTCTTTCCCATGGTCCATAATTAATATCGAAAAACTTTTTTGTTGCTTCATCAGAAATAGTGTCATGCAAAGCATTGTAATCTCCAAAGTATGCTTCCATTTTATAGATTTTATCCATAACTTGTGCTGCTTCAAAAAGGAGGGGAAGCATTTGCTTCTCTTTTTCAGTCAATATTGATAAATCAGTAGTTAATTTAAAAGATGCATATTGGTCAACGTTATTTTCCATTTCAGTTTTTTCAACAACAATTTGTTCAACAACCGGCTCTTCTTCATTTTGTTTGCAACTGATTAGAAATATAATAACAATAAACATCAACCCAAAAAGTATTTTCAATTGGTTCATCATATAGAAATTAAAAGTTAATACTTATTTAATGCCAAGAATATCAAGTCCTTGTTCAAAATAAATATCTCGTGGAATTCCTGCTTTTGATATTTTTACAAGATCTCCTTTAAGAACATCACGGATAAATCCTTTTTCCTGAATTAATTCCTGAGCAGCTTCGAAATTGCCATCACCTTGAATTACGATAATATCATTTGATAATTTTTCAAGAGAAGATTTCATTTTCTCAAAATCAATTTTATATTTTCCGGTTTCGTTGTTTCGTACAATGGCGCCTTGTTCAATTAAAAAATTAAAAGTTACCATATTGCCTTCACCTTGAAAATGAGATGTCCCAAAACGAACTGATCTGAAAATATCAGAAACAAATGTAACATAATTATCCATCAGGTCAAGATCTCCATGTTTTCCCATATCATCTAGTTCAGTTATTAAAATCAACCGCAACACATCAGCTTTCAGACCATTGATTGTGCTATAATACTCTTTCATTGCATCCTTAACTGTCCCTTTATTGTCAAGTGTTTTGTTGATAGTCAGTCCATCAGAAATTTCATAAAAAAGATTGTTTTCAAAGAATGCCTCAAACTTCACATGCTTTAATTGACTCTCATCAATAACTACCTCACTAATAGGATATAAAATTTTATCAAATTTTGCTTTCATTACATTTTTAAATTGTAATTTTTCATTTCCTTTTTCCATTAATATCCTTCCATCTTTCGGGTGATTTATAGATATAGATTTTCCTCCCTGATTAGCATAACCTTTATAGTAAATGGCATCATACACACAAATATCATCAGCTTTTCCTGAAATGAGACTTCTGTATTTTTCATCAATCGGTATATTTTTTAATAATTCAGGGATAAAACCGATATAACTTTTCATTTTATTACTCCAATCGTTATCTTTGAGTAAAATAATTGATTGATAAGCTGTTTTTGTGTTTATAAAACGATCTTCGTCACACTCAATCGGACCAACAACACATTCAATAATATTGTCATTTATTTCCATCCATGCAATATCACTATCATAGTAGTTGTCTGAAAGAAATGCCTGAGCCCTTAATTGAAAGAATTTTTTCTGACTCGGGTTTTCACTGATATCAGCAACTTTATTCATTAATTCAGCAGCTTTTGTCAGTTGTTCATTATATGCTTTATGATATGGTACGGTATATAATTCACCGTTTTCATCTCTTTTAAGAAGAGTAAACTGGCTAAGTTTATCTTCGAATTTCATATTAATAAATGGCAAGTATTTTACGTCAGAAGGATAATAATTTGCACCCAAAGGTTTTTTGCCTATTTTTTCTATTATCGGTTTATTCCCGTTTAATCTGTCCCATGGGCCATAGTTAATTTTTATATATTGTAATGTGTCAGGGTCAACAATACTGGCAAACAATTCTTCTTTATTACCCCAAGTTTGATACCAATAAATTTCATCAAAAATATCTGATATTTCAATTAAAAGCTTAATAATCTCTTTTTGTTTGTCGCTAAGAGCCGAAATATCAGAAGAAAGTTGAAATTTAGCATATTCATTTATTTTTTCCTGAATACTTAGTTCAGGCATGTTAATGGTTCCATTTGTGTCAATGTCCTCATTATTTTCAACATTGTCTGTAGAATTACATCCGATAAATATCAGAAATATAGCTAAATAAAATAAGTATGAGTGTTTATTTTTCATAATTTGTTCTTTTCAAAATTTTATGCAAGATATATTCTTTTTTAGAAATATTCAACTTTTTGAGAAATTAAAATTCAACACTGTCGTCATCCGGATAAAATACAAATCCTAACCTTTTACCTGTCTGAATTTTTGATTTATTAATTCTTTCTTTCATTTGTCCGACAGTGGCAATTTTAACATTATCATAAGGAGGAACAAATAAATCGAAATCCAAAGAATACAGAACAGCGGATTCAATTATATTTTTAATTGCAGATTTATCAATTATTGCCGTTTCAAAGTCATTATACAAGAAACCTAACTGACGTTTTCCTTCAACAAAATAATGGTTGTCTTTATTAATAAAAATTCTGGCAATTAAATATCCAAGATCATCCATTCTTGAGTATTTGAAAGAATCTGCTAAAAAATTATAAATATTAATTATACCTGAATAAGTACTCATTTCATTATTCTGTACATAATTTGTTTTCCATATTCCATGTCCACGGTCAAATTCAAAAATGTTGGAATGCATATTAATAATGAGTAAATCCCCTGCAATCTTAATTTCTACCTCAAAAGCTCCTCTGTCTTTATATTCTATTAATATTTTTTTATCAATTTTCAGAATATCATTATACTCTTTAACAAGGTCTTGTAAAACTTCTTTTATTAATACAATTGTGTTGACAGTATTTTCATAAACCTGTTGTTTGACATTAGATTTTTCTTTTAATGTCTTAATAATTAATTCCTTTGCACTTAGTTTTTTTTTCATGTTTAATATGCTTTAGCAAAAAGTACTCTGAATTTTGAAGGTCTTCCGGTATAAATACATTTTCCTGATTCAATAATTTTTTCCTGAGGAATGCAACGAATTGTTGCTTTTGTTTCTTCTTTTATTTTTTTCTCAGTTTCACTGGTTCCATCCCAATGTGCCAAAACAAAACCTCCTTTATTTTCAAGAATTTCTTTAAATTCATCATAATCATTAACCAGATGCGTGTTTTCTTTTTTGAAATTCAATGCTTTTGTATATATTGAATTTTGAATTTCAACTAATAATCGATCAATAGTTTCAATAATCACATCCTGATTTATCAGATATTTTGTCATTGTATCTCTTCTGGCAATTTCAACAGTATTCTGTTCAATATCTTTTGGTCCTATAGCAATTCGAATCGGAACACCTTTAAGTTCATATTCGGCAAATTTAAAACCGGGTTTATGTGTATCTCTGTTGTCAAATTTTACAGAAATCCCATTTTTTTCCAAATCCTGTTTTATTTTAACGGCTTTTTCATTTATTTGTTGAAATTCCTCTTTACTTTTATATATTGGTATGATTACTACTTGAATTGGAGCCAATTTAGGAGGTAATACCAATCCATTGTCATCAGAATGAGCCATAATCAAAGATCCAATCAGACGAGTTGAAACTCCCCATGAAGTAGCCCATACATAATCAATTTTCCCTTCATTATTTGTGAATTTTACATCAAATGCTTTTGCGAAATTTTGTCCAAGAAAATGTGAAGTCCCTGATTGCAACGCTTTGCCATCCTGCATCAATGCTTCGATTGTATATGTTTCTATAGCTCCTGCAAACCTTTCTGCTGGAGTTTTTGTTCCGATTGTCACAGGAATACCCATCCAGTTTTCAGCAAAATCTGCATAAACATTAACCATTTTTATTGTTTCTTCAATAGCTTCTTCTTTAGTTGCATGAGCTGTATGACCTTCCTGCCAAAGAAATTCGGCAGTTCGTAAAAATAAACGGGTCCGCATTTCCCATCTTACAACATTAGCCCACTGATTAATTAGCAATGGTAAATCCCTGTATGATTGGATCCAGTTTTTGTAAGTATTCCAGATTATTGTTTCAGAAGTAGGTCTGATTATTAATTCTTCTTCGAGTTTCGCTTCAGGGTCAACAACTAATCCCTTCCCGTTTTCATCATTTTTCAGCCTGTAATGCGTAACAATCGCACATTCTTTTGCAAAACCCTCAACATGATTGGCTTCTCTGCTGAAAAATGATTTTGGAATTAATAATGGAAAATATGCATTCGAATGACCAGTGTCCTTAAACATTTTATCTAATACAGATTGTATCTTCTCCCATATTGCAAATCCATAGGGTTTTATAACCATGCATCCTCTAACGGCAGAATTTTCTGCTAGATCAGCTTTTATTACTAAGTCATTGTACCACTGAGAATAATTTTCATTTCGACTTGTTAAAACTTTGCCCATATTTTTTTTTGGTATAGTATTTGCTAAAATGGATTTAAAATAAATTTAATGCAAAAAAACATAAAATTTTGGTAATTTTACTACACAATAAAAAAGTATTTGGAGGAACAATCATGAAAACAAAAATTAAAACACTAGCCACACTTGCTTCGTTAGTTCTTTTTGCAAGTGCATGCACCAGCACAAAGTATGCCTCAAAAGAGTATGATGATATTTATTATACTCCCAAAGATAAGGTCGAAGTTGTTGAAAATGTCACAACTACTTCTGAATCTTCGGTTCCTGCTACTCATAGTGCAGAGGAATATACAACTGCACCGCTTTCCGAGGATAAAAATCTTGAGTCTTATGGGAATGATGAAAACCCTGAATATAGTTCAACAGAAGAATATGTTGACGAAGAAGGAAATACATACGTTACCAATAATTATATTTACGATGATTATGATTCGGATGATTATTATGATTATGCATATTCTTCAAGAATCAGACGTTTTCATAGCCCTTATTATTATAATTATGGTTATTACCACACTTATTATACAAACTCATACTGGTATAACTATGATCCTTTTTATTGGGGAGTAAGTATTTACATGGGTTATTCATGGTGGCCAAGTTACTATAGCTATTATTACCCAAGTTATTATGGATGGGGATGGTCATATGGCTATGGAAACTGGTATTCTCCATATTATGGTTATTATGGCTGGGGACATCATGGATATGGTTACTGGAACGGATATGACCATGGATATTATGATGGATATTGGGCTGGATATTATAATGGATCTTCCGACTACTATTATAATAGTTATGATAACAACAATTATTATTATGGACACAGAGAATCTGCCAATACTAACGGATCAAGAGGAAATGACCCTGAAGTTGGTACATATGGCTCTTTTGCCTCAGCTTATGAAAACGAAGTTATGAAACAACCTTTGAGTTTTACAAGTGAGAATTCAAATCTTACTAATGTTAACACCATTAACAAACCAGTTGCTAATACCATTGTGTCAGAAAATAATAATTTAAGTAAAAATCCTGTATCTGTTTCGGATAATTCAATATCTTCTAAAGATCCGGTAAATACATCATCCAATAATATAAACATAGAATCTGCAAAAAATCCGGCAACAAATACATCATCCAGTAGTTTTAAAGAACCAAACAATTATCAATTTAATAGTGCAGGTAATTCGTCAAATTCTGTAAACCCCGGAACTAAACCAATTCACACTAGCAATAATAGCTATACTAAACCAGTTACCAATTATAGTAAACCAAATAATTTCAATTCAAATTCTTCACCTAATTACAGCAAACCTGCAAATTCAGGTTATACAAAACCAAATAGTCATAATTCAGAAAATTATTCAAAGCCGGCTACTAATTATAACAATAGCAGGCCGATAAATAATTATTCTAAACCAAACAATAACTCAAATTCTTATAGCAAACCCAGTAGCAGCTCAAGTTCATATAGCAAGCCTAGTAGTTCAAGTTCCAGCTATTCACGACCAAGCAGTAGCTCCAGTTCTTATAATAAACCAAGTAGCTCTAGCTATTCAAAACCAAGTAGTAGTTCAAGTTCCAGCTATTCACGACCAAGCAGCAGCTCAAGTTCTTATAGTAAACCAAGTAGCTCCAGCTATTCAAAGCCAAGTAGTAGTTCAAGTTCCAGCTATTCACGACCAAGTAGCAGCTCAAGTTCATATAGTAAGCCAAGTAGCTCCAGTTATTCAAAACCAAGTAGCAGTTCAAGTTCTTATAGCAAACCTAGTAGTTCAAGCTCCAGTTATTCACGACCAAGCAGCAGTTCCAGTTCATCCAGATCGAGTAGTAGCAGCAGTTCTTCTTCATCAAGAAGTAGTTCCAGTTCTTCATCAAGCTCAGGTGGACACAGAAGATAACATAAAAAATTAATTTAAATAAAGAAAAAATGAAAACGTTAATTTTAATATGCAGTGTAGTAATTACAAGTTTAGTAATTCAAGCACAAAACGAGGTTGATGCTCTGAGATATAGTCAGCTATATCATGGAGGAAGTGCCAGAAACATAAGTATGGGCGGTGCTTTTGGTGCTCTTGGTGGTGATCCTTCAGTTCTAAGTTATAATCCTGCAGGATTAGGAGTTTACAGAAAATCTGAATTTACTTTTACTCCTTCATTTTATCTGAACGAGGCATCAAGCAATTTTATGGGTAAAACATCAATCGATCATAAATATAATTTCAATTTTAATAATATGGCTCTGATTGCATCGGCAAATTCAGGTGATGATGACGGCTGGGTAAGTGTGAATTTTGGTTTTGGATATAACAGATTGAATAATTTTCACAGATATATTTTAATTCAGGGACAGAATAATGAAAGTTCAATGACTGATTATTTTGCTGAAATGGCAAATGGTAATACTATTAATAACTTAAATTCTTTTAACGAATGGCTTGCATGGGAATCATATTTAATTGATCCAATGAATAACTCTGAGACACAATACCAGAGTGCATTGCTGACAAAGGGTGTTCACCAGACAAAAACAATAAGCCAGACTGGCAACATGGGGGAGTATGCCTTTTCAATGGCAGGGAATTATAATAATTCACTTTATATTGGTGCAACTATAGGCATTCAATCTCTCAGATTTAAAGAAAGTGCAATATATTCCGAAGATGACAGGGATTCTTTGATTTTTGATTTTAATTCAATGGATTATAAACAATCTCTTGAAACAAGAGGTGCCGGATTTAATTTCAAATTCGGATTAATATACAGACCTGTTGATTGGGTGAGAATTGGTGGGGCTATTCATACTCCTACATTTTTTAATTTGACAGATGATTATAGCAGTTCTATGAGATCAAATTTTGAAAGTCCTGATAGTATCAGAGGTGATGGAGAGTGGGTTGATTCTCCTTCAGGAAAGTACAACTATTCATTAACTACTCCTTTTAGAGCAATAGGAAGTCTTGCTTTTGTAATTAAAAAAGCGGCTATTATTAGTGTCGATTATGAATTTGTTGATTATTCAATGTCTCGGCTTAGAGCGACAGATTATTCTTTTTTAACAGAAAATAATACGATTCAGAATAATTATACATATGCCGGAAATATAAGAGCAGGTTTGGAATATCGTTTTGGTCCGTTTGCTGTAAGAGGAGGATATGCTATGTATCAAAGTCCTTATAATTCTGCAGAAGTTGATAACGATGGTATGCTTTCAGCAATTTCCGGTGGCTTTGGGATTAGGGATAAAGACTTTTTCTTTGATATTGCATATGTTTATACTATGATGAATGAGAACTATTATCTTTATAGTCCTAATGTTGTGACAATTTCTCCCGCATCAATTGATTACACTTCCAGCCAGATAATGGCTACTGTCGGAATTAAGTTCTAATATATAGTTTTTTACATTATAAGAAAAGGAGATTGTATCTCCTTTTTTTTATAAAAATAAAATTCTTTTTAATTACTTTCATTAATTGTAAATTTGCAATTCCAAATTCATTAAAATATAATATTTATGACTGTTAAAGAGTTTCAAAAGTTGGTTTTAGAGGGAATTCCTGAAAATTTACCTGAAAAAAAAACATTTGATTTTGATATTAATCATGCACCGATAAGAAAAGAAATTTTGTCTTCTGATGAGAAAAAATTAGCTATAAAAAATTCTTTACGGTATTTTGCTAAAATTCATCATAAAATTTTAGCACAAGAATTTGCTGAAGAACTTAAAAAATACGGCAGGATTTATATGTACAGATTTCGTCCTGATTATGATATTCTTGCCAGGAATATCTATGATTTTCCGCACAAATCAATTCAGGCTGCAGCGATTATGTTAATGTTAAGTAATAATCTCGATAACGCTGTGGCTCAGCATCCTCATGAGCTAATCACTTATGGTGGAAATGGATCTGTCTTTCAAAATTGGGCGCAATACAGATTAACAATGAAATATCTTGCCGAAATGACAGATGAACAAACACTCGTTTTATACTCCGGACATCCAATGGGTTTATTTCCTTCGCATAAGGATGCCCCAAGAGTAGTTGTTACAAATGGAATGATGATCCCAAATTACTCGAAACCCGATGACTGGGAAAAATATAATGCACTGGGAGTTACACAATATGGTCAAATGACTGCTGGATCATTCATGTATATCGGACCTCAGGGAATAGTTCATGGAACAACAATTACAATTTTAAATGCATGTAGAAAAATATCCTCATCTGAGGAAAGTAAAGACGTTAAAATTGTTGTAACTTCCGGGCTAGGAGGCATGAGTGGAGCTCAGCCAAAAGCCTGTAATATTGCAGGGGTTGTAAGTATTACAGCAGAAATAAACCCGAAGGCTGCATATAAAAGACATGAGCAGGGTTGGGTTGATGAAGTTATCAGTGATCCTGATATAGCTATTGATACAGCATTAATATGGAAAGAGAAGAAACAACCTCATTCAGTTGCATTCTTGGGAAATATTGTTGATTTGTGGGAAAGAATTGTTGAACGTGATGTGAATATTGATATAGGATCTGATCAGACATCATTGCATAATCCGTGGTCTGGAGGATATTATCCTGTTGGATTGACTTATACAGAATCTAATAAATTGATGGTTGAAAATTCTGAATTATTTAAGGATAGAGTTAAAGAGAGTTTAAGAAGACAAGTTAATGCAATTAATATACTCACTGGAAAAGGAATGTATTTTTTCGATTATGGCAATGCATTCCTTCTTGAATCGGGGAGAGCAGGGGCAGATATTTTTAATAGTAAGGGGCTGTTTCGATACCCTTCTTATGTTCAGGATATAATGGGGCCTATGTGCTTTGATTATGGATTTGGGCCATTTCGATGGGTTTGTACTTCATTAAAATCAAACGACCTGGATATTACAGATAATATAGCATTGGAAGTGCTTGAAAAAATGTCATTCGATGCACCTATGGAAATTATGCAACAAATAAAAGACAACATTATATGGATAAAGGGAGCCAAAAAGAACAAACTTGTTGTCGGATCGCAAGCCAGAATATTATATGCAGATGCTGAAGGTAGAATTAGAATTGCTGAAGCATTTAATAAAGCTATTCGTGATGGCAAACTATCTGCTCCGGTTGTATTAGGTCGTGACCATCATGACGTTTCAGGAACAGATTCTCCATATCGCGAGACTTCAAACATATATGACGGATCACAGTTTACTGCAGATATGGCTATTCAAAATGTAATAGGAGATTCCTTTAGAGGTGCAACCTGGGTCTCAATTCACAATGGAGGTGGAGTAGGTTGGGGAGAAGTGATAAACGGAGGTTTTGGGATATTATTAGATGGTTCTGATAAGGCCGATCGCAGATTAAAAATGATGTTGCATTGGGATGTAAATAACGGAATTGCACGTCGTTCATGGGCGAGAAACGAAGGAGCAATATTTGCCGTTAAAAGAGAAATGCAAAAAACTCCTTTGTTGAAAGTCACATTACCCAACTTAGTTGAGGATTCAATTATTGAAAATTTGAAATTATAAACAAATCTCTTTTGTTCTTTTTCTTCCAAAGTATAGGAATATTATAAAAATCAGTATTGAAGCAATAATACCTGAATATAGCCCTATATTATAATCGATTGCTAATCCTCCGCTTTTATGAGGAGCTACCAAGAGGTATGTTATACAGACTGCTGTCATAAAAATCGCAGGAATACTGACAAAAAAGTGATTTTTATTATTTATTTTCAAGTACATGGATATCATCCATAATACAACGCAGGATAATATTTGATTTGAAAGACCAAGATACTTCCAAATTGTGCTGAATTCTAATTGAGAAAGAATAAATCCGGCTATAAATAACGGAATACTGATTATCAGTCTTTTTTTTATATCTTTTTGTGAATAACCAAACATATCAGCAATAGTAAGTCTTGCACTTCTGAAAGCTGTATCACCTGTAGTAATTGGCAGGATAATTACTCCGATTATTGCAAAAGCAGCTCCTGCTCTTCCAAGCCATGTGTTGCATATTTCATTTACGATCCATGCAGGATCATGTCTTTGATTTAAAATCACATCATTTAAACTATTTGTATCACCAAAATAGTTCATAGCTGCAGTTGCCCAGATAATTGCAACAATTCCTTCAGCAATCATTGCCCCATAAAAGGCATATCTTCCATGACTTTCCTTTTTAAGACATCTAGCCATCATTGGAGCCTGAGTTGAGTGGAATCCTGAAATTGCACCACAGGAAATAACAATGAACATAATTGGGTAAAGCATATTTTCAACAGGATTTCCGTGCATATTTTTCAATTCTGATATACTTAATTCTCTAATATGTAGAGTTCCTGTAAATCCTTCAATAATAATGTATCCACCGATTGCAATTGCCATAAATAATAGAGCCATGCTGAAAATCGGATAAATCTGCCCGATAATTTTATTTATAGGTAATAAAGTTGCTAATAAATAATAGGCAAAAATTGCATATAACCAATAAATTGTACCTCCATTTGTAAGATTACCAAGTAATCCTGCAGGTCCTGTAACGAAGGCCACCCCTACAAAAATTAAAAGGAGAACAGTAAAAATCCTGAGAAATTGACGAAATCCTGCCCCAAGGTATTTCCCTACAAGTTCAGGCAAACTGGCTCCGTCATTTCTTAATGAAAGCATCCCGCTGAAATAATCATGTACGGCACCCATAAATATGCATCCCAGAACAATCCAAATGTATGCAACTGGACCATACATTGCCCCAAGTACTGCGCCAAAAATAGGCCCCAATCCTGCAATATTTAAAAATTGAATTACAAAAACCTTCCAGGTTGGCATTGGGATAAAATCAACATTATCATTTAATTTATACGCAGGCGTTTTTATTGAATTGTCAGTACCAAAAAAATTTTCAATGAATTTTCCATAAAATATAAAACCCACAATCAGAGCTAATATGGATAAAATAAATGTGAACATTGCATAATAGTTTATTGCAAAAATAAATAATTTGCATATCATTATTTTAATTCATCTGTATATTTTTCAATAGCAATACCTATCTTAGCTTTTTTAATATAATGATATTTATAAAAGTAATATTTTGGATATTAGCAGGACTGATCCTATATGTATATATTGGTTATGGGATTTTGTTGATTATAATTACCAGATTAAAAAGAATATTCTCTAAAAAATGCATTATTTCTGATGTGCCATACGAGCCAGAAGTTACTCTATTTGTTACTGCATATAACGAAAAGGATTATATTGATCAGAAAATCAGGAATTCGTTCGAATTGAATTATCCGAAAGAAAAAATAAAATTTATTTGGGTTACTGATGGGTCAGATGATGGTACGCCTGAGATATTGGCGAAATATAGTGACATTGAGTTATATCATTTGCCAGAAAGATCAGGTAAGGTTGCTGCAATGAACCGTGGTATGCTTCATGTAAAAACACCCATTGTTATTTTTAGTGATGGAAATACACTTCTTGCAAAAGAAACAGTGAGAGAAATTGCAAATGCCTTCATGGATCCTTTGGTTGGTTGTGTTTCTGGAGAAAAAAGAATTATTGATAAAAGAACGAACACTGCATCCGGCTCAGGGGAAGGTTTATACTGGAAATACGAATCAAAATTAAAACAGCTGGATTCAGAACTATATTCAGTTGTTGGTGCTGCAGGAGAATTATTTGCAATTAGAACGAATTTGTTCAAAGCATTAGAGAATGATACCATACTTGATGATTTTATAATGTCTATGAGAATTGCAATGAAGGGTTACAGGATTAAATATGCCCCTGATGCCTTTGCATATGAGATGCCATCGAGTAGTGTCAAAGAAGAACTTAAGCGAAAAATTCGTATTGCAGCAGGAGGGTTCCAGTCTGTGGGTAGATTAGTATCTTTATTGAATATTTTCAAATATCGATGGCTTTCGTTTCAATACATTTCACATAAATTTCTAAGATGGCTTGTTGTCCCATTTGCATTATTATTTATTATTCCATTAAATATTTTATTGATATCAGATAATTACTGTATATCATGCTACTCTGTTTATATTTTGATTTTTTATTGTCAGCTTGCTTTTTATTTGCT
Organism: Bacteroidota bacterium; assembly: GCA_043826845.1. Lineage (GTDB taxonomy): Bacteria > Bacteroidota > Bacteroidia > Bacteroidales > CAYTAU01 > JBDRPR01. The sequence continues at coordinate 48 of JBDRPR010000617.1, read as the reverse complement.
TGTCTTTTTGGGATGGTGTCTTCAAAACATAAAGATTAAATTAAAATT